>NZ_JAFCTX010000058.1:0-19574 GCF_049896245.1 Cypionkella sp. TWP1-2-1b2
ACATAGGTTTGTCATTTTTCCATCTGGCTGGCATGGGTAGAACAATACCAGAACATTTTAAGTTGGCAAGCCGCGTCGCACTACATCATGTGCCGCCGGATCAAAGGGGATAAGCCTTATGCGTATAAATGGGAGGGAGTCGATGCGGCAAACGGTATTGGAATTCGCTTAACTGACGGATTTACATGCGCAGCGGGGTTCGATGGATGCTAAAATTTCAGAAAAATTCGACAATGGTTTTGTTAGTAATACTTGCATTGCAACTTGGATGCAGCAAGGCACCTGCAGAAGGAAGTATGGCTGTCAGAACTAGAAGTGAAGACGATCTAAATAATAAGCTCAAGATAGAGATTGGAGATCTAAAGCATTTGTCGAGCGGCGGTATCCAGTTTTTGGTAACACTGTCGAACACTGCTGATTTCCCCATCTGCGCTGGCTCCGATCTTGAATGGAGTACTGCTATAGAACTGAGAGAACGAACTTCACGTTACCAAGTATTCTCTCAGACAGATGATTCAGCCTTGCCGGATCTTGATTCTACAGATCCACGAAAATTTCGTGCGCCTTCTAATTATAAGAAGCCGCCGTATATTTTGACAGCGAAAAGCCGTATTGGATATGAAGTAACACAGGCCAGCATAGTCAATCCTTATCTTGTGGACGATAGCTATGTCTACGTTCGTGACTTAGAAAGAAAAGAAACACTTTACGCGAATGTAAATATCACAGTATTTGACTGCAAATACAAAAATTTGCGCGATGCTCTAGATGCAAAAGGTGGTGTAAATATTGTTTCAAAAAGTGTAAAAATCCCCTCGAATGTCGATGGATTTTTTATCTTTAAAAAATAGAATATTATGATGACCTAATGAGCAGTTGCCGCCCCTCTGTAATTCTTGCGTATGAATTATGGCGGGGTGCACCTTTTTTATCCTAACAAACCCTTAACGCCCCACCCTAATCCCCTGACTCCAAACACATAAAAAACGGTCCCGACTCGGAACCGCCCCTCACCCGTCCAGCAGTTCCGCCCGCAGCCGCCGCTCTCCCACCCCGGTGCCGCCACAACCCGCGCACCCCGCCCCGCCACAGGTCCCGCAGGGCGTCACCAGCAATTCCTGCCCCAACACCCCCCGCAACACATCCCGCAACAAAAACTCCGGCACCCCCAGATCCACCAACCGCGCCACCGCCGCCGCCGCCGCATTGGTATGCAGGGTCGACAAAACCAACCGCCCCATCTGGCCGCCCCGCCCCACCAAAACCGCATCCAGCCCCGCTTTCCCTCTTGCTCCCGCCCCGCAGCCTCGCTAAATATCCAACGTCGGAAGCGTGGCTGAGAGGCCGAAAGCACTCGGTTGCTAACTGAGCGTAGGGGGAACCCTACCGTGGGTTCGAATCCCACCGCTTCCGCCAACACCCAAGCCATTGATATTGATCACAAATCAACTATTTCGAATCAGCTTATTGGACACACTATTGGACCCACAGGTGACGCGTGCGGCACTAGGAAGTCACCTGAATCGGTCTGATACGTTGATGCACGACTCCCCACACGGGGCTATTCTACGCGCCGGGAGGCAATCGGCGGGCGTCTACATCACAGCCGCGACACGCTGCCACGCACAACCACACACACACCAGCAACCACCTCGACACAACAATCTGACACCTCGCGGGTGACGGATGGGGGATTTCACGCTGTGGAATTGACACCTCGCCGGACGTTGAATTGTAATGCCCGCGCAGCGCGGAAGCATTACCGAAATTCCAAAAGTCTATTTGAAATCGTAAAATACAGATTGCGCACCGTTATGTGTGGTAAATTTGACTAAACACAAGAAATTCTGTTATAAGGGATCAACGAAAAGCTTAATACGAAAGAAACCCATGCCACTTTTAATTTCACAACGCGATGTGATGGAGATCACGAACGTCTCACACACCACGGTAACAAACGCCATGACTGACACCCCGATAATTCGTTATGATCGGCACCCACACTATTATCTGACCGAGACAATCTGGAAGCTACATCGCCACGCGGCATCCTATATTGATCGCCTGACATATGCTGCCGAAGATGATGACGAATTGTACACAGGCGTTGAATCCCTGCGTGTGGCGGAATCCTTTGATTCATACATCCGCCGTGATGTACGGATGGATGCCCGCGCTAAGTCGGTCCGCAATACGTTCTTCAATAGCTTGGCGCTTTCGGATGGTTCGCGGACGTATATGACTTACACTGAGTCCCTACGCTTGAAGATACTTTTGAACGGCCCTATCTCACTATTTTTGCTAACCGGAGATAGTTCAGAGTTGCCGCTGTGGCACCATTTCAGCCCCGCGTTTGCTCTGGTGAATTCGGGCTTGGATAGCGTCAAGGCGGTGGCAGCATGACCGCGCCTATCGACACCCTACGCCGACTCGTGATCGGTTCGCCTGAGGCCAGCTATGCTCTGTATCAGGCCTGTGGCAACTCTGCGGCTGAGGTTTCCATGGCTATGCAATCGTACGACAAATTGTGTGCAGCGTTTCGCGAGTCTACCGACCTTACCCGGCTTGAGGTCGCGCAAATGGTAGCGAGGGCTGTGGAATGAATAAGGCCTACACCACAGCCGCGCGTCGACTGGTCATCGCCAATCCGCGCGCCTGCAATGTCGTGCACCGCATGGCCGCAGGATCAGAATTTGAGATTGAATCCATCCTAAACGACGTTGATAAAATGTGCGTAATTTTACGCAATGTCACACGCGTAAAAATCGAAGATATCAGCCGCATGGTTGAAGCCATCGCCGCGACAGGCGTTGAAGATCGTCGCGCGGATTACAATGACGTGCAAACGGTTCTGATGCAGAACTACGCACAAAATAAAGGACGTTAAAATGTTTGAGAATGATACAGCTCAGTTCGAAATGCTGGTATCCAACAGCAAGACCCTGCAAACCAAATGGACCGCAGTATGCAAAATAATTCAGAAAGACATTGCGAACAGATTCGGCATATCCGTTGACGAGTCCACGGTTCGAAAGATTGGCGAAGCGCGATTGATGACTCTTTCTAATTCGCCCCTCGATAAAGAGCAATATTCAAAGCAAGTGGAAGCCTTGCCAGCCCTGCAAGAGGTGATCAAAATCCGTGAAATCAACTCGGGAAATTTAGCAGCGCGCAAGGAAGCCTTGGAAGCCATAAACGCCATGCCGAACCGCACAAAAACCAATCGCGCCGACAAGATCAGCGAAGCCCGTCGTTTGAATGTGGCTTCCAGCGGCGCGACCTATGACGACTCGGGGCTGTCGCATGAACAAAAGGTGCAACAGCTTTTGACGATTGCCAGCCCTGCAGAACGCATCAGCAAGGCGCGGGCATGGGGAATTTTGAAATGACCGAAGGCGAACTTCAGTTCATTGTCTGCCAAATTCGCGCCTCTGGTGTGGCGGACCCATGCCAACTTTTCGCCCCGGTGCCTCCAGCAGCGCGCAAAAAGCGTGGTGAATCCAAAGCCGAAATCGACACCACGCCGCGTATGGATAAGCCCTTCCGAATCTTTGTGCCAACCGGGCAACAAATTTCGAGCAACGATTATATTGACCTGATCTACGCCACCAAACCGACACTAGCCCGCCCGCTGGGGCTGGGGGATATGCCATGATCATGTTAGATCACATTCGGATGCACGCCTTGTGTGCCAAAGTCGCAACCGAAGCTATTGACCCCGATTCCGTGTTCGGGCCGGAGGACTCGCAAAGCTTACGCACGTCGATTTTCGGCGGGGCAATCCGTGCCCGCGATCATGCAAATTTCTTGGCCCAATGCGCGGGGACACTTCAAGCAATCGGACTCAAGGCTGGATTTGTTGCCGCGTGGAAAAGGGAGAACGGCAAATGGTGAATCCGACAATGGCAAATCTGCCGTTCAAACTCGCCGCAATCGTTGCCGAGATCAAAATTTCCGGCAAGAACGCGTCTGCGTTTATCACGGTGAAACATGCGGACGGATCAAGGTTGTGCATGATCGGTGGCGCTGCCATCCGGCTGACTGACAACGAGTACTATGCTGTGTTGAAGGCGTTGCAGCCTGCCACAGGCACCAGCCCCGAACAAATTAGGACTTGGAACCTGCAACGGCGGGCGGGTAGAGAGTAAGACTGCGGCGGTCACAGATCGCTATGCCCATGCTGCGGCATCTCTAGGCCGTGGTGATGACGCCCGCGTGTACGTCAGATTCCGCGCGGGCGTCACTATATAAGGGGCGTCAGTGATCGCCGCGCCGGATGGCGGATACGCTTTCCAATGCTGCAGATACATCGTCAAACTTAACCAACCAAGCAAGTTCGGTGGTGTCGCTGTCGTTAAGCGTGGTTAGTTCCGCAAAATCCGACGCCGCTTTGATCAGGCGGGACTGAGCTTCAAACATTCTGTCATCCATCGTTCTATCTCCCATGTTGTGAACGTGGAGCCAGTCTTAGCAGGTGTTTTCAGCAGGTAAATCCCTTTTGTTTTCAATGGGTTGAATGTCAGGTTTGGCTTACACGATCCCCGGTTTGGGTGACAATGTCAGGTAAAATTGCCCAAGTTGCGCCGATGTGTCACGGAAGTTGACTCAGCCGCCAGAAGCGGTTAGGTTTAGCTCACACCTAGCAAGCCCTGCAAGCAACAGGGCCCCGACCCACTGTATAAAGGTAAACTCACTGCGCTTCAAGCGAAAAAATAAATGAAGGAGAACTAAATGTACGTCACGAAGAAAAATGTGGAGGAAGCTCTACGCGTAGGCCGTGGTGTGTACGCCGGATTCCTCGCTGTGGTGAATGATGGCGAGTTGCGTTCGCGCAAACTGTCCCATGGTGATCAGATCATCTGGGCCTATCGGCTGGAAGAGGCTTGCGCCTTTTTGGCCAAGTTTACCTATCGGTTCGATAAAGCCGCAGAAGCACGGCTGCGAGTCAGTTCGTTCGAGTTGGCTGTGTGATGGCGGGGGCAAGACGCAACGACGGATTGCAATGCAACACGCGACCGACTCGACTATGTGATGAAGGCCATAGCGGATGAATGGTTTGACCCGGCACTATTGATCGATGAAGCCTATCTGGAACCTCTGAGCAATGAAGACCTTGCCAATGAGGAAGCCTATGCGCGCGGCATGGAAACCGACGAGTCACGGTTTGAACCTGTCGATAGCTGGATGCCATTTGGCTATGAGATGGAATACGGCACGATCTGGAAGATCGGAAAGCCTGCTACGGATGACGATGGCGACACAGTCGCAGACACCCGCGTTAAACTTTGTCAGGCGTTCAACGTTGTCGGGCGTGCTTCCAATCTTGCCGGAGATTCCGACGCAGGGCGGATCATCGCTTTCAAGAACGAAAACGGCGCGCAAATCGAAAAGACGATATTTATGCGGGACCTGATCTCATCGACGGGCGCGGGCATCCTAGAAGATCTCGCCAACGCGGGTATGAAGATTTATGTGCGCAGCAAAACCGACAGAGATGCACTGTTGAATCTATTTACGGTGATGAGGGTCAAGCGCCACATACCCACAGTACCGCGTCCCGGTTGGGTTCGCGACAACGGCGGGAACATCATGGGGTATATGGGGCCGTCTGGTGACTACATCGAAGTAGAAGCCGGAAAGCCGTGCAGGCTTTCGACGAAAGCCACCATGAAAGATAAAAAGACCGCAGGCACACTGGACGGTTACCCTTGCTGCCCGCCAGTGTGACCGCCGCAGCCGCAGCAGAAGCCGCATTTACAGCCGTCGTGTTGGTGGCGCTTAAATTGGTGGTCAAGGTGGCGATGCTTCCCGTGTTACCGGAAATCGTTGTGCCTTGCGTCGTGATTGTCGCTTGCATGGCAGGCACGTTCCAAGCGTTGCGCTCGGCCTCATTTGCAGCCCTCAGATTGAGCAAATGCCAGACGGATTGATGTGCAGAAGTGCCCGTGGAATTCTTTGGCGTTAGCACTAAGCGAACATATGCAAAAGTCCCTGTCGGGCGCTTCACCACAACCTCAACGCTCTGCACCACGCCATGACACGCGCGCCGAGAGTGATCGCGCCTACAGCTTTCACGCGGACGGGGCCCAAGGCGATGATACCGATGGGCTGACCGATTTCGGTGCTGGGGCTCTTGGCCATGCCCATGACAAGCGCGTCATCGGCGGTGACTTTTGCGCCATCAAAGCCGATCAGGTCATAGGCGTTGAAAAGGCCAGTGGAGATGACGGTGACCGTCAGGACTTCTTGATAAAACTGCATGGGTTCCTCGGGGGTTGCGGGTCAGGAAACGGCGCGCACGGCGGCGAGATATTCGGTGCCGGGATGCTCGGCTTGGAAGCGGACGGCCTTGGCATGCAGCTCGAGCCCGGCGCTATCGACGGCCTGACCGTCCGCCGAAAACGCAGCTTCACCGACTTGCGGGGGCGCATTGGACAAATCGACTTCGCCGAAGCTCACGATCTTTGGCTGTTCCGACAGGATTTGGCATAAAGCCGCACCAGCAGTCAGCTTGTCGCCACCCTCGGCAAAGCTGACAGCGGCATGACCGGGCAGCACGTTCAGCACGGCGATCAACTTGTCTTTCAGCAGGGGGAGCAAACGACCATCGGTCACGAGGCTTTCGGCGAAGATGGCGTTTTCAGATTGGGCGATTTCCGCCTCGCGTGCGGCCAGATTGGCTTCACGGGTCGAAATGTCAGCCTCGCGCGCGGCGAAGGCGGGATCGGGCTGGGTCACAGCAGGCTCCTGAGGTTTGGGGGGATGACGACGGGTGCGGTGAAGCCGACGCGGCCGTCTTGGCCGGTGAATTCCATGTCGCCCAACCATTCGATGCGATAACCGGGCAGCGCCTTATCAGCGTCTTCCATGCCGAATTTTTCAATCAGGAATTCGCGGATAGCCCGGAACAAGCTAGCTGTTTCCTCAAACCCGCGCTCGCCGAAGGTGACGACATCAGCCGATTGCGCGAATGCGACATTCTTCCGACCAGCGACGGCCGGAGCGGCACCACCGAAAAATCCGACGTGCTTGGGATACCAAGTGCCGGGCACCGGGTTTGCGGCGGCGGTCGGCGGAAAGAACGACATGCTGACCTTTTTGTAGCGGCCAGCCTTCACAGCATCAGAAAACGCCGGGTCGATCTCGCCGACATTCGCGAACAGCCGATCCTTTGCCACATCGAATTCAAACGACTGCACCCACCCATAGGCAGGCGCATCGGTGGTCGGATGACCTACGACAACCGGCACAGGCGCATTTTCAAAGTCATAGGCATCAGCGACCGCGCGCAGATCGGCGGCGGAATAGGTCAGGGCAGAGCCCTGCATCGGCGTGAAGGTGCCGGGGCGAAAAACCTCAATACGGGCAGTCAGGGGTTTGGGGGGCATCGGTCCATCCAGCGGTTACTGGACCAACCATGCAGGGTCGCGCGAAGCAAAACGCCCGGACACGAAGTCCGGGCAGAATGTTTGTTTTTGCGGCTTTGGCGGTAGGATGACAGACGCAGGCGGTCGGTCAAGCCCGAACATGGGCACAGCGCGTTTCTAACGGGGGGTTAACGGGGGTATTGTCCAGCGCGCGGGGGATTGCCGTGCAAGCATCGCCACCCGCGCCCTGTGGCGCGCATATCGCGGCCCCGATTTACTCCTCACCAAGCCATGCATCTGCCAGTTCAAGGATCTCCACCTCGTCAGCCGCTGAGACGCCGATATACGGCCGGGCCGGGATGTTTCCCCAAGGCAGATGGTGAAAATGATCGCGGCCCAACTTGTCTTTGCCCATGAAGGCTCCAAACGCACCCTGCGCCGCGCCAAGCTGATGAACGCCCGCATATTCGACAGGAGAACCGATTCTCACGCCGTCATTCTCAACCTGATAGATGATCGATGCCTGGAGCCGTTTTGACACGGTGAGAATTTTGGACGAGGAATGCCCGAGCTTGATCCGACGCTGCAGGGTCGATGGCCGCAACGGCTGCCAAGGTGTGCCATCGGGTGCTGCTTCACGGTCAAAGTTCGACTTGGTCGAGTTGACCAGGTGTTCGCCGACCGCTTTGTAGAATGGCGTCGGATTTTCCATCCGATCAACCAGATCGCTGATCCGTTCACGCGCCGCTAGGGTGTTGAGCTCGACCGTGAAGGTGACGCCTGCCATCTTGAAATTCCTTTGGTTTCGGGCTAGTTTGTTGGTGTCGGCAACGCGGCGAGTGGTGATGCTCCTGGGAGCTCCCCGACATGACGGCCAAAATCACCGTGGGCCGTCATTTTCTTTTCCAGATCAACTTGCCGCCACGGCGCACATCAAGCCCTTTGAACGGCTCACTGGTGGACCCTGCGGTGGGATAGACCGTTGTTTCTTCCCACCATTTCCGCCCGATCTGAAATTCGGCAATGAAGCCCAAATCCGGGTAAGCCCGGATGTAGCGCCGATCCAGCCAGATATCGGATGCAGCGCGGTTCGCCGGGTTGGCCTTTTCAATCAGGCCGATCCAGATTTCGTCGGGATCGAGGATCGTCTCGGCCATCAGCGCAGCATAGATTTCGCGCCCGCGCTTCAGGGCTTTGAATTCGCCATCGCGCGTGCGCAGCATCTGATCCGAAATCGGCATCCGCACGCCCGCTGCGTCGGTGAATAGCACAGCCCGGCCAATCTCTGCGCCGAAGGGCTTAAGGAAGGCCGTCACATAGTCTTCAACCGGCAAATCCGGGGCCAAGATCTGAGCGGCGGTTGGCCGTGCGCGCGCAACAAGATCGGCAATCGGCTCGGGTGTATCGATGGAAACCAGCTGCCGCAGACCAGCTGCGGCACCACCTGCCTCGTCGATCAGCGCCGATGGCACCAAGCCGCGCTCCCAAAGATCGCCGGGCATGTAATCCCAACCATAGCCAATTCCCGCTGGCTTCATGATCATCTGTTTAAATGCCGGGTCGATGACCGGCATCAAGGCGTCACGCGGGGCTTCGTCGGGGCCATCTTTGCCACGACGGCGCAGATCGCCGCGCGACAGAGATTTGACCCCACAGCTGCACAGCCAGTCATTCGGCGGAAAATGGGTATCCCACCACGGATCATCCCAGCGCAAAACGAGGCCATTCCAATCGGTGTGCAGCTTGCGCGGTGTCAGCGGAATGCGGCTGTCGGCGTGAATATACTGCCAGAAAGGCCGCAGCTTCACCACATCCGGGTCGCGCATCTGCTTCAGGCGACCGGCCATGAAGCTGGTACGCATACTGGTCTCAAAGATCGTGCGGATGCGCCAATCGCGCTCGCCGCGATAATCCCAGCCATATTTTTCAACAAGGCGGTCAAAGTCAGCGGCAAAATCTTCGACCCTACCACCGTTTGCGGCATGACCCGCCAGTGCATCCTGAAACTCTTCAAGCATCGCCACATCGGTTGCACCCGCGATGACGAAGGATCGATCATGGTTGCCTTGCAGGGTTTCGAGCCATCCTTTGCTCGGTGTCGGGCGTTTCTGCCGCAGGAAATCCACCTGTTCGAGGAAAGTCAGCCGGACGGCCGTCGCTGCGAAACTTGGGGACACATCCCCATCCTGAAACGCCGCTTCGCGCCCGGAATAGGCCGCAACCGACCCCGAGGCCATAGGGATTGTTACCTTTGACGCCATGACGGTGAACGATGAACTTGCGCTCTGGCAACTCAATCCCGTCGCGCATGTTTGCCCAGGTCAACAGGCGCGGTCGCCAATCCTGTCCGAAGGCGAAGCGGCGCTGATCGTGCGATTTGACCTGTGCGGGCACGATCCGATTGCCTTTGCGCGCCCAGACCACTTCCGAGATCGCAAAGCCCTTCAGGGTGGCATCCAACAGGTCTTCGCAAATTCGGTCAAACGGGATTGATGCCAAAATTTCGCGCACCACCTCGACGGCCTGCTGATCCAGTTCGGAATCGGAAGCTGCGGTGACGGCCCATTCCCGCGCGGTCAGGCTGGAGCGGCGCTTTTGCAGCATCGCTCTGGCATGCGGGTCTTGCGCCACCTCATCATAGATCTTCAGACCTTTGCCACCGCCGCGCTTGATCAGTGTGTCGTCGGCATGCTGCAAAGCCCCGTTGAAAAACGGGATGGTGATGTCGTTGCTCGCGTTGGCGATCATGGTGCGGGCTTCAACCGGCAAATTCGTGCGGGATGCAGCTTCGGCAAATGCGGCGGCGCGCGGGTCTTTCTTGCGGCTCATAGCCTGTAATCTCCGTATGAATCGCGCGCGCGTCATTGGCTGTCATCAGATGCCCGCCGCCGCCCGCCGTGGCACCACCCGAATAGAGCAGCGCATTCTGCCACAACATGTCGAGCGCATCGGGCCCGTCGTCGTGATCGGCATTCGGCCATTGCTGCAACTGGTCGATCAGGGTTTGCTGTGTCGGATGCAGCCGGATCAGCCCGGCCGAGATCGGCGGTTGCAGCCGTTCGATGCGCAGGTTCTTGTCGCTGTTCGGAATGATCGGGATTGCCGAGATGCCCACGCCCTGCTTTGCCGCCTCGATCATCAGGGTGGTGCGCAGAAACTCTTGGAGCTGTACCGATTCCACGAACCAAAGCAGGCAGCGATAATCGCGCTGCATTTTAATGGTGTCAGAAATGATGATATCCGGCAGGCGTTTGCGGATCGACGCTTCGACCACATCCATCTTGCCGGTCAGCCGATCCATGCCACCGATCAGGATGGCCGACGGGTCGCGGCCATGGCCCTTTTTGCCAAGCGAAGGGTCGATAGCACCGAAATGCACCCATTCGCGCATCGGATGCACCCAATAGATCAGCTTGCCGAAGGGGTTGCCCTCACTCAGCGGTTTGTTCTGGTATTCGGTCTGGAAGGCATCATGCGAGGCCGCGCGCTCCAGCATCAGGAACAAGAGGGACTGGATGCCGGGCCAGTTGACAACTGCGCCCACATGGGCGACGATTCTGACGGATGACAAGAACGTCAATGCTTCAATGGGTGCCGGTTTAGACATTGCGGCCTGGCACGCACTGATTTCATCTGGGGTGTACATGCCATCAATCACGGCTGCACCGCGCGCAGCTATCAGGGTGAGAAATGGAGGGCACAAACGGTGTTTTACACATCGCGCATGGCACCTTGCCGCCGCCCGCCAAATGCTCCTGCAGCTTGCGACATTGTTGCGCCCAGACCGAGCGCAGCTGCCCAACGGTCAGGTCGAAGGTCGGAGCGATCAGATTGAGTTTTTCGCCCGCACTGATATGCGCGAAAGCCTCTTCCAACTGGGCTTCGGTCAGGCGGTCGGAGACGACCATCAGAGGCGCGGTCTTTGGCCTGACTGCAGGCACCTTGGGCTTCGCCACCACAGCGGGTGAATGCCTCAGGGGGGGGCCTTTTCACTTCAACCACATCCAGAAGCAAAGCCTGCGTCTCTGCCTCAGCTGCGGCTGCATCGCGCAATGCCTGACCAAACGACGCGGTCGAATCCTCGGTCAGATCAATCTCTTCTTCCTGAAGGAAGAACATCACCCGCGACGCTACATCGCGTTCGGGGAAAATGCCGACGAGGATCGGGCGGGAAAGCACGATCTCAAATTGCCCATCGGGGCGGTCACGCAACATATAGCTCATCTCTACCTCCGGGCTGCTCATCAGGACAGGGCCACCACGCCGTGCCGACCGCCGCCCGGTTTGATCCGGGCGGGGTTTCGCATGTCAGGAAACTGCCACCGTGGTGCTGGTTTCGATGCTCAACGCCACCATCGCCTCAATGATTTTCCTGACCTCGCTCGAGCGCACGCGCGGCACATCAGCCCGCTCGCGCACCCGCCTCACGTATTCGTCCGAGATTTCTGCGGGCATTTCAGGCCACCTTTTTCGGGGATGGCTTGAAGGTCAGCTTGCGGGTTTCCGGGATCTCCACCGGCACGCCAGTGGCCGGATTGCGGCCCGTGCGTGCCGGGCGCGCCTTCACCTGAAACTTGCCAAAACCGATGAAAGCAACGGTGTCGCCCGCTTCTGCATGACTGGTGATGGTATCAAGCAGGCTTTCGACCAAATCTTTGACCAAAACGGCAGATGCAGTCGGATAACTTGCCGCGAGTTTACGGACGATTTCACCTTTATTAACAGTGCCCATAGGTTCCTCCTCGGGGTTAACCGGCCAGCGAAGTGCTGGACGGGGCAGTCTCGCTGGGCAGCGTCAGCAGCCCGTCGATTTGAAGTTGTTCGGCGCGACCCAGCCATGACCGCGCCGCCCACAGCCAATCAGAACCATGCGGCAGGCTCTGGATCAGGGCGGCACCGTGCAAAGCGTCGTGGCGCTCGTCGTCCGTCAGTTCAGCCGGAAGAGGCTCCTTGAAAAAGTAGAGCCGCTCGGCCTGCAGCGCGATCCAGTCCGCACGGCGCATTTCCAAGCTCATCAGTTGCGGTGCGCAGCACCACGCCGCCCCGATAGCCCGATCCACGCGGCCCTTGGCGTTGTTGATCGCGTTCTGGACAGCGACGGGGCTGCCCGAGGCGCAGATCAATTCCAACGCTGGGGTCGTGATGTCGCCAAGAAAGGCTTCATGCGCATCGTGCAGCAACGCCCAGCCCTTAAGTGCCTTCGTAGGGCAAAGCTCCTCCACCAGTAGCGAATGCGCGGCAACAGACCACGGCAAACGACTGTGGCCCGTGAAACGGTTGATCGTGGAAAGCGCCTCCGCGATCATCGACCCGGCAAAATCACCTGGACAAAGCATCGCCAGATCAACCGTGCCGCGCGAGGTGTGAAACGGGATTTGCATGCCCATCAGGCTTTCGCCAAATTGATGGTGATCTGCTTCCACGCCGCGCCATAATCGGCCCGCCGTTCAATCACGACATAGGATTTTGACCCGATCAACACGCGGCTGTCAGTGATTGCTCGCATCGCCTGTTCCCAGATCGGATGCTCGATTTTGAGGTTTTGCAGACCGTAGACGGCGTCAGAATTCACCACACCCGGCTTTTCCATGTGAAAAGCATGGGTCAGCAGCGGCATGATTTCATCCGGGATACGGTCGCGGAATTCTTCAATGTATTGATCGACAAGCTGTTTGGCGATTTGAAGCTGGGGACCAAACGCTGGCCGAGAGCGTCTTGGTGATCATCGGGGCGGCACCAGATGGCAGAAAGGAGTTGCTCGGCTTCCATATAGAGTTCCGCGAAAGCGCGCAGATCTGGCGGGAATTCCTCATTGATATCAGGTCCTGTGAACTGGCCATTGCCCCCGAGGTGGCAGTAGGCAATGATGCTTTGGGGTTCTGGAAAGCCGTCGACGAAGTTATTCCCCAGCACCCGCCACCAGCAGTTTGGTTCCACAAGATCTCCAATGTTCTGAACAAGCTCCCGAAGTGCATGGCACCGGCCGTCACCTTCGAGCTGCAAGACATCCATCATGCTGAAACGAATGAGGCGGCTCAACCGCCCGCCGTGGTCTCCTTCAACGCAGTCAAAACCGATCCGCAGGGGCAGGCAATGGCTTAAATCAGCCGGAAATCTGTCCAAGGACCGGGGAGTAACTCCTTTATAAGACGGTCGTCGCTCGCGTCGCTGCGTTTGAATTCCAACTGATTAGGGAGCTTTACCGTGCGGATGGAGCGGGGCTGGTGGCACCTGAAACGCTCTTGAAAACGCCTGAGATTTGTATATCTAATCTACTAGAAGGTAGATAATATATGACCAAAAGTGCAACCGCTAGCAAGCTGATTGAAGAGGCCAGCAAGCTGATTACCAATGGCGGGTATAATGGCTTCAGCTACGCCGACCTGTCCGAGCGGCTGGGTATCCGAAAGGCAAGTATCCACCATCACTTTCCCTCGAAAGTTGATCTGGTCGTTGCCGTTGTCGAACAGCAGCGCGCGACCATTCGTGCGCAACTCGAGGCGCTCGAAGACGGCAATCCAGACGCAATCGGGCAGCTGCTCGCCTACGTGGATTATTGGAAACGCTGCATCGAGGAAGAATCGACCACGTTTTGCCTTGTAGGCGTTCTGGCCGCAGAATTGCCGGGGCTGCCCCCCAAGGTAGGCATCTCGGTACAGGGCCACTTCAACGATCTCGGCAACTGGATCGAGCGGGTGATGACGCTTGGTCTTGAGCAGGGTGCAATAGAGCTAGAGCTTGAGCCAAAGACCTCATCGCAGTTTTTTCAGACCGCAGTTTATGGCGCCATGGTCATGGCGCGCGCTTATGGCGACCCCAGCAAGTTCACTTTTATTGTCGATGCTTTTATTGCTCGGATGAGAAAGAATGTGCATAACTGACTTTGCTATTAATCGGGCAACCATGCTTGCGGGCGTTCCACTCGCCCTCCCCTCGACCTTGATCCCAGTGCTGTCAATCAGCAGATGCAGCAGACCCTGCGCGCCTCGATACGGGATGTTTACGGCGGGGTCTCTTGGCGACGGCTGGGCGTGTTGAAATCAGGCACCTCCCAGTCCAGACCGATCAGGCAAACAAGGCTTGCGACGAACTCAGTCATCTGTCGCAATGCCATGCCAAAAAGGGACTTTCATCGTCAGGCAGGTCTGGACGGCAGCGTCGCTGTAAGCGAGCCTCCACGCCCCTGGCCGCTTTGCAGAGATACGCATAGTGCAGGATCATCCGGCGGAGCGACCACTGCTGATGGGGACGGTCCCGATGACGATGGTCGCCGACACGCCGAAGCTTGCGGGCGTGGCAGTGCCCAACAGCGCCGATACGCAACAGCGATCACCTTCACACAGATCGCCCTTCCTGCCCTGCGCCGGGCCGCTGCTCTAGAGGCACCCGACTATGTCCGTGCCCCTGGGCGACGCGAATACGTTCCAGTGACTTGGGACCGTCGTGATGCAATGGGCAGGCCGATCTTGTAAAGGCTTGGGCAAGGTGCATCGGCCAGCTTGTCTGCGCTGGCGGTGGCGCGGGGTATCGCCGCCCTGCCCGCCGACCTCCCGTATGTGAACCGTGGCACCCTGCTGATGGTTGATCCTTTTTGACAGGCACGCCAACTATCATTGACGCAATTCATGGCCGAAGGTCCACTGCCCCGCGCAATCGTGGCCTACAAGGACCGGGGCAAGAAGATTTGCATAGTCTCGCGTCAGCCTAAGCGGCAGCGCCGGATCATGGTTGTGTTGGCCCCCCTTCGGTTGATCCACATCCCGTATAACAAACGCCATGACCTGGCAGACCTCTTCATGGAGGCCGCCCGCACTGCCGATCCCAATGCCTCTGTTGCGGTAGTCGAGGCGGCAGGTGCGCGGGCTCTGTCCAGCCCAGTGCTGCTGGCGATGATCGCCACTATTCAGGATGATCATCCGGATATCCCGCCGCCTAAGCAATGGATCAGCGTTGGTGCCGCCTTGCAGAACGTTCTGCTTGCCACCGAGGCGCGAGGCTTTGTCGCCAAAATGGACAGTGGGCGGCGCGTTCGATCTGCTGTTTTGCGATCCGCGTTCACGCTGGCCGAGAATAGCCATTTGGTGGGTTTTGTGATGGTGGGCACTACGCGTGACGCTGCCGCGTCAAAACCAGCTTTGCGGCCGCTTTGGCGATCAGATTCTTTCGGCTTGGTCACCCGCGGGAACATAGCAGCCTCTGTCACATAACCTTCACTGGCGCGTCGCTTTGGATTCGACTATTCTAGAATCATGGAAACGAATATCGCAATCCGCGCTTTCTCTGCCTTGGGCCACGACGGCCGACTTTCGGTCTTTCGCTTGCTGATGCGTCACGCCCCACACGGCGTCCGCGCCGGGCAGATTGCCGCAGCCCTCGACATGCGCCCAAATACGCTGTCGACCAATCTGAGGCTGCTGGAGGATGCTGGATTGATCCGGTCCTGCCGGGATGGGCGCACCATCCTTTATTGTGTCAATCTGCCCGCTGCGGGCGCGCTTGCTGCGTATTTCGTGGATGACGTCGGCCGCAGTCGGCCTGACCTCATGTCGCACCTCTCACATCCCTCATCCCATGATCGGAAGGACGCACCTGCCATGCCCGATATCAATGATACCGATTTCGACGTTCTCTTTATCTGCTCTGGCAATTCCGCCCGCTCGATCTTTGCCGAAGCGCTGCTGCGCGACATCGGCCGCGGCAAGTTTCAGGCGTTCTCGGCGGGCACCCGGCCGGGGACACAGCTCAATCCCTTTGCGTTGGAGGTGCTGAAGCGCAACGGCCACGACGTGTCGGGTATGCGGTCCAAGCACATTTCGGAATTTGAGGCTCCGGGTATGCCCGTGATGGATTTTGTGTTCACCGTCTGCGACACGGCGGCGAATGAGGAATGCCCACCTTGGCCCGGGCAGCCGATCACGGGGCATTGGGGCCTTCCCGATCCGGTCAAGGCGGAGGGCACGGACGCCGAAAAAGGACTTGCCTTTGCCCAAGCCTACGCGGACCTGCGCCGCAGGATCACCGCCTTCGCTGCTTTGCCATTCGAGACGCTAAGCCGGGTCGCGTTGCAGGCCCAGGTTGATCATCTGGGCGACAAAGCCAAAACCTGATCGCCCAGAAGGATTTCAGTATGACACGCATCGCCCTTAACGGCCTTGGCCGGATCGGCAAACTCGCCCTGCGCGACCTGATCGACACGGGTGCAGGGGGCGAGATCGTTCTGATCAACGATCCCATGGGCACGCCGGATCAGCATGCTTTGCTGATGGAGTTCGATTCCGTCCATGGCCGTTGGCCGCGCGCGATTTCGTACGACGCAGACAGCCTGACACTCGCTGGGCAGCGCATCGCCTTGACCAGCGCAAAGCGGATTGAGGATTTGCCCTTGGCCGCGATGGGTGTCGATCTGGTGATTGACGCGACGGGGGTGTTCAAGACGGAAGCGAAGATCGCACCCTACTTTTCTGCCGGAGTGAAGAAGGTGGTGGTTTCGGCCCCGGTCAAAGACGGCGGCGCGCTGAACCTTGTTTACGGCGTCAATCACCACCTCTATGACGCAGCCCTGCATCACACCATCACGGCGGCAAGCTGCACCACCAACTGCCTCGCCCCCGTCGTGAAGATGATCCATGAAGGCATTGGCATCCGCCACGGCTCCATCACCACGATCCATGATGTCACCAACACACAGACCATCGTGGACCGCCCCGCCAAGGATATGCGCCGGGCGAGGTCGGCTCTGCTGAACCTGATCCCGACCACAACCGGGTCGGCTACGGCGATCACGCTGATCTACCCGGAACTTAAGGGACGCCTGAACGGCCATGCCGTGCGAGTGCCCTTGCTGAATGCCTCCCTAACCGATTGCGTGTTCGAAGTGGAGCGGGCAACGACGGTGGAGGAGGTGAACGCCCTGTTCGCCGCCGCCGCCGAGGGGCCATTGAAGGGTATCCTTGGATACGAGGTGCGCGAGTTGGTGTCTTCCGACTACACCAACGATCCGCGCTCCAGTATCATTGACGCCGCCTCCACAATGGTGATCAACGGCACGCAGGTGAAGGTTTTCGCTTGGTATGATAACGAATGGGGCTATGCATGCCGTCTGGCCGACATAACTCGCATGGTGGCGGGCGCGATGTGAGCGACGCGTCTCAACCTGCGCCGAAGCCCTTGCGCGCCTACGCCGCCGTCACCGCCGCCTATTGGGCTTTCATGCTCTCGGACGGTGCGCTCCGGATGCTGGTTCTGCTGCATTTCAACGCGCTTGGATTTACCCCGATCCAGCTTGCCTATTTGTTCCTGCTTTATGAACTGGCGGGGATCATCACCAACCTTGCCGCCGGGTGGATTGCCGCACGGTTCGGTCTGACCTCGACGCTTTATGCCGGGCTTTTTCTTCAGATCGGCGCACTGGTCGCGCTGACTGGACTTGATCCGGCTTGGTCGGTAGCGGCTTCGGTGACATTTGTGATGGTGGTTCAAGGCGTGTCCGGCATCGCCAAGGATCTGGCCAAGATGTCGTCGAAATCAGCCGTCAAGGTGCTGGCCCCCAAGGGAGATGGCACTTTGTTCCGCTGGGTCGCGGCGCTGACGGGATCGAAGAATGCAGTCAAAGGACTGGGGTTCTTTCTTGGTGCTGCCTTGCTGGCAGTGGCTGGCTTTCACGCGGCAGTCTGGGGCATGGCGGGTGTCTTGATGGCCATCCTGATCGCGGTCGCCCTGTTCATGCCCGAAGGCCTGCCCGCACGCGACAAAGATGCCAAATTCACCGGCTGGCGCTCCACCGATCCGCGCATCAATAGGCTTTCACTGGCCCGGATGTTCCTGTTCGGGGCGCGCGATGTCTGGTTCGTGGTGGGCGTGCCGATCTATTTTCAGATGGTGCTGTCGGACGGCACACCCGAGGGTCGCCGTTGGGCGTTTTTCATGATCGGCGGATTTCTGGCACTTTGGATCATCGCTTACGGCGCAGTCCAAGCCGCCTCGCCGCAGATTCTGCGCGCAAAAGGCGAGCCGGAAAGTGCTATTGTTGCTTCCGCCATCCGTTGGGCGGGGCTGCTAGTGCCAATTCCTTTCGCCCTCGCACTGCTGGCCTATTTCGCGGGCGCTCCAGCGCCTTGGCTCAGCCTGTCCATCGTCGCAGGGCTGCTGTTATTTGGCTATGTCTTCGCCGTGAATTCATCCGTCCATTCCTACCTGATCCTCGCCTTCACAAACGACGACCGGGTGACGCGAGATATCGGATTTTACTACATGTCGAACGCGGCCGGGCGGTTGCTGGGCACGCTTTTGTCAGGCGTCAGCTTTCAGGTGGGCGGCTTGCCTTTGTGCCTTGCGACGGCAGGGCTGATGGCAGCAGGAAGCTGGATCTCGGTCCGAAGACTGGCCGTCAACCAGTCAAAATAACCGTCTGTCTCTTCTGCATCTCGCAACGCATCCCTGTCCAATCTATCAATATCTCAATAAGTCTTGAGAGGTTGATAGATTGGTCGCAGGTCGCGCAGTCATCGCATTCGCAGCGCTTTCACAAGAGCATCGGTTGCAGATCATCCGCCTTCTGGTGGTTGTGGGGCCGGAGGGGATGGCGGCTGGCGCTTTGGATGAGAAGCTCGGCGCTGCATCGCCAAAGCTGTCCTTCCACCTGTCACACCTTGAACAAGCCGGATTGATCGCGTCGCGCCGGGATGGCAGATCTATCGCTATTTCATACAGGTCGCGGCGCTTTCCGGGCTGATCGGCTTGCTTTTGCGCGATTGCTGCCAAGGCCAGCCTGAGATTTGCGGGCCCACGATGGCTGATATGATCCATAACGCCACCTGCGCATCATCACCCTGCGAAAGCCTCACATGAAACGGCTTTCTGTTCTTGACCGCTATCTGACCCTATGGATCTTCGCGGCCATGGCGCTTGGCGTTGCCCTTGGCAGCTTCTTCCCCGGCCTGCCTGTCGGGCTTGAGACGATGTAAGTTGGCACCACCAACTTGCCGATGGCGATTGGCCTCATACTGACGATGTATCCACCATTGGCGAAGGTCCGCTATGCCGACCTGCCGCAGGTATTTGACGACAAACAGGTGCTGGCGCTGTCGATGCTGTGACCTGCCCCCCGGTCGTCCCTCGTTCATAACGAGAGTCTGGCTTGTTGATAGTTGTCGGTTTCGGGTTGGGCAAGCGCGCCGGGTGCTGAGCCCTCAGATTGCTCAAGCGCCC
>NZ_JAFCTX010000059.1:0-18390 GCF_049896245.1 Cypionkella sp. TWP1-2-1b2
TCTCATGCAACTTCTTGCGGATATCCGCATGATCTGGCGGGCGCTCGCGCCGCACGGTCTTGGGATCGACACCAACGAGGTCGCAGACCCGGCGCTGCGAGATCTTATGATCCCGCAGCGCCCTGATCACCGCTTCCCGCCGCTGAGCTGGTGTCGTCAGCGCTTTCCCAGAAGGTCTTTCAGCACAACAACGTCCAGCATCGTATCCGCCACCAGCCGCTTGAGCTTTGCGTTCTCGTCCTCAAGCTGCTTGAGGCGTCGAGCATCTGAAACATCCATCCCGCCATACTTGGCCTTCAGCTTGTAAAAACTGGCAGGGCTGATGCCGTGCTTGCGGCAAACCTCTGCCACAGTCAGCCCCGCTTCCTGCTCCTTGATCATCCCGATGATCTGCGTCTCGGTAAAACGGCTCTTTCGCATTCGTCTGCTCCTTCAGGGTTGGGCAGACTCTACATTAAAGTTAGGGCGTTTCCGGGGGGCAGGTCAGCGTTGACTCGTTTTGCGCTGGCCTATACACAAGCGAAACAGTCAACATTTAAGCTTTTGATATCATTGTTATATTTGGTTGCGGGGACAGGATTTGAACCTGTGACCTTCAGGTTATGAGGGTTACCCCTGTGTCTGGAATAGCCGCGCCATTTCAGTTGGTTAGCTAGGTTCAGTCCCCCCAACGTCGGCGTCGTGTCGCACGGAACAGCCGCAAACCGTTGGGAGGAAGCGGTAATTACCAAAGCTCTACGATTTCTTGATTTGAAGGGAAGCTTGGCAGTCTGGCTTTGCCGACACCGACGATCAACAGATCGTTCTGGTAATGCAACGCCACTTTCTCAAGGGCATCTTCCTCAGATGACGCATGCACGGCCACGCGCTTGGCAGGCTCGCGGTCTTCGCGGTTTGAGTATACGTCAACGATCCAATAGTCTGTCATGGCACTCACCTGAATTTTAGTCACCCTAGCAGCTTTGCCTCAACCAAGGCCATCGCCTTCTGGTGATCCGGGGAGGGGAACAGGTGCCCGTAGCGTTCCATGGTCATCTGGATGGAGGAATGGCCCGCGAAGGTCATGATCTCCTTGATCGAGAAGCCCTGCTCGATCCACAGCGACACGGCGAAGTGGCGCAGGTCGTGCCAGCGCATGGTGACCTCGACCTTTTCCAACAGCTTGCGGAACCGGTCCTGCGTGCGGGTGTGTTGGAGGATCCCGCCCTGCGGCGCGGGGAACACCAGCCCCAGTTCGCCTTTCGGGCAGCGCAGTTTCCAGCGGCGCAGGGCGTTCAGCACCATCGGGCCTGCCGGGATATCACGAAACCCGGCTCGCGATTTCGGCTCGCCCATCTGGTTGTAGGCATCGGCGCGCTGGCGGATGTGCAGGAAGCCCTTGTCGAAATTGACGTCCTGCCAGCGCAGGCCGCGCAGTTCTGACGCGCGCAGACCGCCCAGCGCCGATACGATCAGGTGCGGCTTGAAATCCTCGTCTGCCGCCTCGATCAGGGCGCGGATCGCTTCCTTGGACGGCACCGGGGCCTTGTGCTCGATCCGGCTGGACTTGATCACCCGCACGCCCTGCGCGGCATTGGTGAACAACTGGCCGTTGTCGATTGCATGGTCGAGGATCAACTTCAGCACCGAAATGGCGCGGCGGGTCAGGTGTTCGGACCGGCCATTCAGCAGCAACCGGTCACGGAGTTCGTTGACGTGGCGGCGGGTCAGTTGGGCGATCAGCTTGTCCCCGATCCCGACCACCGGCGCGGTCAGGTGCAGCCGCACATAGTCGCTGTAACCGCGCAGGGTGGACCTTTCCATCCGCCGTCCGGTCTTGCAACGTACCTCGCAATGATCGAGCCAGCTTTTCGCGGCCCCGGCCACCGTCGTGCTGTCGCTGTCGGCCAGATAGGTGTGGTTGGCGACCAGCGAGCGGACCTTCACGAGATAGACATCGGCATCCTTGCGGCGCGGGAACAGCTTGGACCGCCGCTTTCCAGCCTGGTCGCTGAAGTCCACCTGCCAGCGCACCAGGCCCGAGGGCAGCGTCCGTTTGCGAATGGTTGCCATTTTCCCTCACTCCCATCCCAAGGACCAGAAACCCACGGGAAGACTGGCGTTTGCCGAACATTCCCACTGGTATTGACAGTACGTTAGATGCCATATATCCATACATCAAACGTACTGTCAAAGGATAGTGGAATGGCACAAGACATTACCATCCAGAAGCTGGCCGACGCCTTCAATATTGGCCGCTACCAAATCGACGCCTGGATTTCGCGCGGCTACCTTGTTCCGCAAAACGAGTGCGAACGTGGCAAGGCTCGGATTTTCACAATGCCCGACGCCATCGCCCTCGGTGTGATTGTCGACTTCGCACGTCTTGGGTTTGAGCCTGCGCGGGTCGCGCCGCACATTGGCAATCTGCACGGGGTTGCCGATGGCGACGCCTTGCTGGTGATCTACGAAGGCCCGATCCGGCTTTCGTCGCAGGAAGACGCAGCCTTCATGGACTCGGATATTCCCGCCCCGGCGTCGAGGATCATCTCGCCCCAACGTCTGCCCGAGATTGTGGCCGATCCAGAGGTTCGTTCTTTTGCGGTCGTGAACCTGAACGACATCGAGCGGCGGGTCACAAAAGCCCTCAGCGCCGACTGACCACCCAGCCATAACGGAGACAGCCATGAACATTCAAACGCGGGGCACCCCTGCGACCGCAGACGCTTGCCCAACGCTTGCCGACGACCTGCTGCATGGTGCCGAGGCCATCGCGATCTTTGTGTTTGGCAACGTGCGCCACCGCCGCAAGGTCTATTATTACGCCAGCGACGCCAAGGTGCGGATGCCGGTGTTCAGGATCGGCAATGTCATCTGCGCCCGCAAAAGCAAGCTGATCGAGTGGATCGAGGCGCAGGAGCGTGATCTTTGATCCGCAACCCAGCCTCGGTCGCCGACCTGGCTGCGCGCATCAACAAACGCATGGCCGATCTGGCGCGGTCGCTGATGGGCGATCCCAATCTTGGCTACTCGACAAAATGCCAGCTTCGCTACGGTACCAAGGGCAGCGTGGCCATCGAGATCGCAGGGCCACGCGCTGGGCGTTGGTATGACCACGAGGCGGGCGTCGGCGGCGATGGGCTGGAGCTGATCCGGCACCACAAAGGCCTGTCCGATGCAGAGGCACGGCGCTGGGCGCGCGACTGGATCGGCGACATTCAGCATCGACCAACCCAAACAGTGGCAGCGGCATCAAGCACCATGGACAGCAAGAAGGCCGTGGCCGAGATCATCGCTTGTCTGGAGGGTGTCGCTGCGAGTCCGGCTGAGACCTACCTGCGCAACCGCGGTATCATCATCACGCCACCCGACTGCATCCGGTTTCGACGGTTTGCCTCAGGAAAGCACGGCGCGCTGGTTGCGTTGGCGACAGACGAGGCCGGTAAGGTCTTGGCAGTGCAGCAGGTTTATCTCACGGATGATGGCCAAAAGGCCCCCGTAAAGGTTGTTAAACGAACAAACAAAGCTGTCGATGGCTGGTCGGAACGCGCCGTAGTGCGCTTGCCCGGCACCGCACCACTGATCCTTTGCGAGGGCGTCGAAAACGCTCTTTCCATCTGGCAGTCCACTGGACGGGAAACTTGGGCCTGTCTCGGCATCTCCAATATCGCGCGGGCACCCGTGCCCTCTGGCAACCCAATCGTGATCGCAGGCGACGGCGATGCACCAGGCAGCAAGGCCCATCATCAGCGCCTGAATGCTGTCACCTTGCTTCGAGGTCGGGGCCATGACGTTACGGTTGCGAACCCGCCCGAGGGCTTGGACTTTAACGATGTGCTGCGCGCCAATGGAGAGCAGGCCGTCCGTGATCTGATCAGTCGATCCACCGCTTCGGAAGCCAAGGCCCGTGACTGGCACCTTGATCTTTTGACCAACCGGGAGGGCGAACCTCGTCCCATTCTTGCCAATGCGATCCTTGCCTTGCGTACAGCGCCTGAATGGAGGGGCGTGCTCTGGCATGACGAATTTGCCGCCACCACTGTCGCACGCAAACCGCCACCATGGGTCACAGGCAATGGCGAATGGCACAATACAGAGTGGTCAGACCGCGATGACCTGCTGGTCGCTGACTGGCTCCAACACCAAGGCATCCTGGTGCCTGCCTCCATCGCTGGTCAGGCGGTGGAGGCGGTTGCGCGTGACCGGCTGTGCCATCCCGTCCGGGAATATCTCGACGCGATCCGCTGGGACGGCATGAAGCGGATCGATGCCTGGCTTTCGACCTATCTCGGGGCGACCGACAGCGCGTACGCCCGCGCTGTTGGCCCACGGTGGTTGATTTCAGCCGTGGCGCGCATCTACCGCCCCGGCGCGAAAGTGGATTGTGCCCTTATCCTTGAAGGCCCGCAGGGGATCAAGAAGTCCAGCGCCCTGCAGATCATGGGCCATCCATGGTTCACCGACCGCTTGTCCGACCTCGGCAGCAAGGATGCCGCGATGGAGATGCGAAGCGTCTGGATCATCGAAATTGCCGAACTGGACACTATGACGCGTGCCGAGGTGGGCACCATTAAGGCATTCATCAGCCGAACCACTGACCGCTTCCGTCCCCCCTATGGCAAGCGGCTAGTGGACTTGCCACGCCAATGCGTGTTTGCGGGCAGCGTCAATCCAGAGGGCGGCTATCTGAAAGATGCCACCGGCGGCCGCCGGTTCTGGCCCGTGGCCTGCGGTGCCATAGACATCGCAGCCATCGAGCGGGACCGCGACCAGCTTTGGGCCGAGGCCTGCGTGCGGTTCAACGGGGGAGATCCCTGGTGGCTAGACGATCAACGCTTGGAGGCCTTGGCCGCAGAACAGCAGGCAGACCGATACCAGGGCGATGCCTGGGATGATCCGATCCGCCGCTATCTCGAACACGCCGCAGGACAGCAGGATGGCGTGTCCGTGGCAGAGATCCTTGAAAAGGCGCTGGGCATTGAACGCGGGCGCTGGACGCAGGCCGATCAGAACCGGGTCGTGCGCACCCTTACCAGCATGGGCTTCCGTCAGTTCCGCGCCCGTGTCGGTGGCCACGGTGACAATGCCCAGCGCGAACGCCGGTATCGGCGTGACGGCCTCGACAAGGAGCAGGTGGCATGAGTGGGTCCGGGTCTGTCAGCTTTGGGTCCGGGTTGGGTCCGGGTCTAAGCATCTCAAATTCTCCAACAAGATCAATGCTGGGTCCGGGTGGGTCCGGGTGGTCCGGGTCTCTTGCAGAGATCATTTTGGGATGGGGCGAACACGGGCACCATGAAAAGATAGCGAACAGACCCGGACCCACCCGGACCACCCGGACCCACTCAACGATTCCAACGGGTTGCAGCGCACGCAAACCCGGACCCAACCCGGACCCAAAGCTGACAGACCCGGACCCAGGGTTGCCTTCGCGCTGTGACGCCACGATGCGCAAGCACGTCAAGCCAGACTGTTTGGTGAGGACCGGGAAAGCGATGGTTCCTTTTGGGCCGATTTGTATGCGGGGGAGCACAGCGCATGACCCCGCCAGCGTCTGGGGGCGAAATTGACTAAACTCAACGCCTCTGAAACCAAGACCGCCTTCGCTGCGCGGGTCGGCCTGACCAAGGGCCGTATCTCGCAGCTGGTGGCCGAGGGTCTGCCGGTGCGCCCTGATGGGCAGATCGACGTGGCCGAGGGGCTGGCATGGATCGAGGATAATCTAGATCCGGCCCGCCGCAACAAGGGTGGTGCTCCTGCCGCCCCTACCGCCCCCGCCCGCGTCTCGACCACGCTGGCCGAGGCCAAACGCCTGCATGAAATCGTCAAGGTCCAGCGCGCCAAGCTGGCCTTCGAACGCGAACAAGGTCAGTTGATCGAAACCGTCGCCGCCACCCGCACGGTGTTCGCCCGCGCCCGGGCCGAACGCGACGCCCACATGGCGTGGGTCCAGCGCACCGCACCTCTGTTGGCCGCCGAGGTCGGGGCCGATCCGCGCGCCACCTTTGCCGCGTTGGACCGGATGATGCGCGAGCATCTGGAATACCTGGCCGATATGCCGTTGGGGAGTTTCGGCGATGGTGCCTGAGATCGACCTCGCATGGCGTCGCGGCATCCGCCCCGAACCGCCCATTCCGGTGTCGGACTGGGCCGACCGCAATCGCATCCTGCCTCCCACGTCAGCGGAACCGGGGCGCTGGCGCACGGACCGCACACCCTATCTGCGGGCGGTGATGGACGCGCTATCCACCTCCAGCCCCTTTGAACGTGTCGTGCTGATGAAAGGCGCGCAGACGGGTGGATCGGAAGCCGGGCTGAACTGGCTGGGCTATATCATCCAGAACGCCCCCGGCATCGCCATGCTGGTCATGCCTTCGCTCGATATGGTGCGGCGCAACACGACTGTCCGGATTGATCCTTTGATCGAAGCCACACCTGCGCTGCGCGACCTGGTGTCGGCTCCAAGGTCGCGCGATGCCGGGAACAGCCTGTTCCGCAAATCCTTCCCTGGTGGCCAGCTGGTGATGACCGGGGCGAACAGCGCCGTCGGCCTGCGATCCACCCCCGTGCGCTATCTATTCCTCGACGAGGTGGACGGCTATCCCGGCGATGCCGATGGCGAGGGTGACCCCGTCGATCTGGCGATCCAGCGCACCACCACCTTCCGGGGACGGCGCAAGATCTACATGGTCTCCACGCCGACGCTGAAGGGCCATTCCCGCATCGAAGCGGCCTTCCTGGACAGCAACCAGCAGTATTTCCACGTGCCCTGTCAGCATTGCGGCGACATGGCCCCGATCACTTGGGCGCGCATTCAATGGCCCGAAGGGCAGCGCGATCAGGCTTACCTGATCTGCGAAGTCTGTGGCGGTGTGCACCATGAGCACGAAAAGCCCCGCCTGATGTCTGCTGGTGAATGGCGACCGACCGCGCTGGGCGATGGCCGCACCGCGGGGTTCCACCTGTCGTCACTCTATTCCCCTTGGGAGACATGGGCCGAGATCGCACAGGAACATGCCCGCGTCGCCAAGGATCCTGCGCGCCTGCAGGTCTGGGTAAACACCAAACTGGGCGAGTCCTGGGAGGACCAGGCGGGCGACACAGTTCCCGCCGATCCCCTCATGGCGCGGCGCGAGGACTGGGGCAGCGACCTCGCCCCCGGCGTGGCCGTGCTGACGGCGGGCGTCGATGTCCAAGGCGACCGGATCGAGGTGCAGGTTGTCGGCTGGGGCCGCGATGAAGAAGCATGGGTCATCGACTATCGCGTCCTGTGGGGCGACCCTTCCGGCCCGCGCCTGTGGTCCGATCTGGATGGCGTGCTGAACGGCACCTATGGAGACCTGCCGGTTCGCGCTGTCGCGGTCGATACCGGCGGCCACCACACCAAGATGGCCTACGAGTTCTGCCGCACCCGGCTCGCCCGCCGCATCTGGGCAATCAAGGGACGGGGCGGCCCCGGCATCCCGGTCTGGCCGCGCCGTCCCACCCGTAGCAACAAGGCAAGGATCCCGCTGTTCATCGTCGGCGTCGATGCCGTGAAGGACGCCGTCTACGCCCGCCTGAAACTGACCGAACCCGGCCCCGGCGCCATCCACTTCCCCCGCCGCCTCGACACCGATTACTTCCGCCAGTTAACCGCCGAACGCGTCGTCACCCGCTTCGAGAAGGGCCGCCCGATCCGCTCCTGGCAACCCAAGCGTGATGGTGAACGCAACGAGGCGCTGGACACCTTCGTCTACGCCCACGCGGCCCTGCATGGGCTGATCAGCATGGGGATGCGGCTGAATGAGGAGGCGGAAGGGATGAGAGAAAGGGTGGCGAGGCCCGCTGCCAAACCGATCCGGTCGTCGTGGATGAGGTGATCGCGGATTGACCGGGAGCCGCATTATGGTCATTCTGACCACAAATCAGGGAGGGGCCGATGAAGGCCATGTCTGCCCGCGAGGCCAAGCACCACTTCGGCCAGCTGATCGACGATGCGCGCGCCGATGCGGTGGTGGTGGAAAAACACGGTCGCCCGGTGGTCGTGGTGCTGGCGGTCGAGGAGTATGAACGGCTGACGGGACGGACAGTTTCGCCCTCAAACAAGACCAACAAGGACGAACAGTAACCGATGCCCATTCTGAACTGGCTGACCCGCGACAACGACATCCGCACGGCGGCCCGCGTCCCATATCGCCTGCTGGAAGAGGACTCGAGCCTGTCGGCGGGCGACGGCGGCGCGGGAAACATGCTGATTCAGGGCGACAATCTGGAGGCTCTGAAGGCGCTGCTGCCGTTCTATGCAGGCCGGGTGAAATGCATCTACATCGACCCGCCCTACAACACGCGGTCAGCTTTCGAGCACTATGACGACAATCTGGAACATACGCAGTGGCTGGCCCTGATGTGGCCGCGACTGGAACTGCTTCGCGATCTCCTTGCCGAGGATGGCTCGATCTGGGTGTCCATCGACGACAACGAAGGGCATTACCTCAAGGTCATCATGGACGAGGTTTTCGGGAGAAATCGGTTCATCGCCGATATTGCTTGGAAGCGGCGAGACGGTGCGCCCAACGACCGAAAGATTGGCTCGACCTACGATCACACGCTGGTTTACGGCCATGAAGCCGCGATGAACTTGATGGCCCGAACTGAAAAGGCAGACTCGCAGTATCAGCTTTACCAAGAACCGTTTGGCGTTGATGAACGAGGGCCATTCCGAAAGGTTGACTCTACGGGCAACGGCAAAGGTGGACGCCACGTTGAAAGTCTCGTGTATCCTGTGACCAATCCATTTACTGGGGAACAAGTTTACCCGCGCAAAGGACGTTGCTGGGTCTATCGAAGAGACGTCATGGAGGCCATGGTCGCAGACAGGCGGTTCTTTTGGGGCAAAGATGGACGAGCCGGAACACCAATGCGCAAGCTTTTCAAGACGGAAGCAAAGCAAGGAATGACCTCCCCAACGATCTGGGATGACGTCGGTCTCAATCAGCATGCCGCGAGGGAAATAGAGCTTATCTTCGGCGAGAAAGCATCCTTCGAAACGCCGAAGCCAGAAACCCTTCTTCAGCGAATTATAGATATCGCCAGTAACCCTGGCGACCTCGTTCTCGACTCCTTCCTCGGGTCCGGGACCACTGCTGCCGTCGCGCACAAGATGGGCCGTCGCTACATCGGCATCGAGATGGGGGATCACGCCCGCACCCATTGCGTGCCGCGCCTGCAAAAAGTCATCGACGGCGAACAGGGCGGCATTTCGGAAACTGCAGGCTGGCCGGGCGGCGGCGGTTTTCGCTTTTACCGCCTTGGCCCGCCCGTGTTCGACGAGGGCGGCCATATCCGGCAGGACATCCGCTTCCCCGTACTGGCGGCGCATGTCTGGTTTTCGGAGACCGACCGCCCCTGGGATGGCAAGGGAGAAAGCCCCCTGCTTGGCATTCATGATGGCCGCGCCCATGCCCTGCTCTACAACGGCATCCTTGGCGACAAGCGGCCCAGTGGCGGCAATGTGCTGACCCGCGCCACGCTCGCCCTCATCCGCGAAGATATCGCCAAGCTGGTGCCTCACTTCGATGGCCCGCTTACCGTCTATGGCGAGCAGTCCCGGTTGACACCCGCCACGCTCGACCGCGAACGGATCACCTTCAAACAGACGCCCTACGACGTCAAAGCACGCAAGTAAGGGGCATCTGATGAAACTGAAGCAATATCAGACCGATACTCTGTCCACCCTGCGCCGGTTCTTGGAAGAGGCGCGCGTTGCAGGGCCGAAGGGCGCCTATGAGGCAATCACCAAGGAGCCGGAGCAGGCCAAGCGGCTGGGTCGCTTTGGCGGCACCTACACCCCGCTGGTGGAACTGCCGAACGTGCCCTATGTGTGCCTGCGCCTGCCCACCGGGGGCGGAAAGACGATCCTTGGCGCGCATTCCATCGGCATCGCGCGGGATGCCTGGGTGGAAAAGGACTATCCCATGGTCCTGTGGCTGGTGCCGTCGAACACCATCCGGCTGCAAACAGCCGAGGCGCTGAAAAACGCCCGCCATCCCTATCGGCAGGCGCTGGACGAAGCCTTCGATGGCCGGGTGCGCGTTTTCGACATTGCTGATTTCACGCATATCCGCCCGCAAGATATCCGCGACCATTGCTGCATCGTCGTCGGCACGATCCAAACGCTGCGGGTGTCGAACACCGAAGGGCGCAAGGTCTATTCCCACAACGAGAACATGGAACCGCACTTCACGGCGTTGCCCAAAACCCTGCCCGGGCTGGAAACGCTGGAAGGCGGCGGCGTCAAGTTCTCGTTCGCCAATTTGATGCACATCCACCGACCGCTGATGATCGTGGACGAGGCGCATAACGCCGTAACCGGTCTGACGCGCGAGATGCAAGGCAGGGTCAACCCGTCCGCGATCATCGAGTTCACGGCGACGCCGCGGCTGAATTCCAACATCCTGCACAGCGTGTCGGCGCAGGAGTTGAAGCTGGCAGAGATGATCAAGCTGCCGATCATGTTGTCTGAACATGACACCTGGCAGAACGCTGTGAATGGAGCGATTGCGTCTCGGGCGTCGCTGGCCGAAGAAGCCGAGAAGGACACCGACTACATCCGGCCCATCGTTCTGTTCCAAGCGCAACCGAAGAACCAGGAGGTGACGGTCGAGGTGCTGAAGAAGCACCTGATGGACGTGGAAAACGTCGAGGAGCACAAGATTGCCATTGCGACCGGTGATCAGCGCGAACTGGACGGGATCAACCTATTCGATCCGAAATGCCAGATTGAATACGTCATCACCGTCGAGGCACTGAAAGAGGGGTGGGATTGTTCCTTTGCCTATGCGTTCTGCTCGGTTTCACGGATCCAAAGCGCGGTTGACGTCGAGCAGTTACTGGGCCGCGTCCTGCGGATGCCTTATGCCAAGCGCCGCAAGGCTGACGATCTGAATCGCGCCTATGCATTTCTGTCAGAGCCATCCTTTGGCGTGGCAGCGCGGTCATTGGCCGACAAGCTAGTGGCGATGGGTTTTGAAGAGGAAGAGGCTATCGCCAACATTGAGCCAGTGCAGACCTCGCTCGATGTGGACACGGGTCTGTTCGGCCCGCGTGACAAACCTAAGCCAACCTTCACGCATACGGTGACGGCGACGCCCGAAGTGGTAGCCGAACTGAAAAAACGTGAAGGAGTGACCGTCCGTGAAACGGAGGATGGCAAGGTAGAGATTGCTGTGACGGGCCGAGTTGATGGCGGCCTTGAACAGGCGATCATTCAGGCGCTGCCCGAAACCGAACGGACCGAATTTTCGGCGGCCGTCACCAAGTATCGCGTCGAGGTGAAGGACCAGCTATCGCCCGCAGAACAGGGCGAAGCGTTCCGCGTTCCCCGCCTGGTGTCAGAGATTCAAGGCGCGTTCGAGTTCGCCGATACCGACGTGTTCATGGAATTCCACGACTGGTCGCTGTTGAACCATTCGTCCAAGCTGGGCGAGGTCGAGTTTGCGATCCGCGAAACCGCGCGCAGCTTCGAGATCGACCTTGATGGCAACCGCATCACCTATCAGTTCGCCGATGAGGCCGAGCAACTTGCGCTGGATGTCGATGTTGATGGCTGGACCCCGGAGGCATTGGTGCTGTGGCTCGACCGGCAGGTGCGTCAGCAGGATGTTCACCAAAGCGAACTGCTGCGGTGGCTGCGCGACCTAGTCGGCCACCTGATCACCGCTCGAGGCATGCATATCGCGGCTTTGATGCGCTGCAAATTCATCCTCGCGCGGAAGGTCCGTGAAAAGCTCGCCGCCATTCGCCAGCAGGAACGCAACAGCGTTTACCAGCGGTACCTGTTTGCGCCGGAGGCCAAGGTCGAGGTTTCATTCGATCAGCCTTTCGCGTTCAAGGATGGGATGTACTGGGATCAACGCCGATATCGCGGGCGCTGGAAACCACGCAAACACTTCCTTGGCCCTGAGAATGTTCCTGCCTTCGACGGCGCCGAGAATGGCGAGGAATTCCAGTGTGCACAGGCCATCGACAGCTTGCCGGGCCTGAAGTTCTGGATTCGCAATGTGGCCCGCCATCCGAATTCATTCTGGCTGCCGACGGCAACAGACAAGTTCTATCCCGATTTTGCTGCTCAGATGGATGATGGTAGGCTGCTGATCGTGGAGTACAAAGGGGGCTTAACCGCCCAAGGAGCAGACACCGACGAGAAACGGACGATCGGCCAGCTTTGGGAGTGGAAAAGCGAAGGAAAAGGGATATTCCTCGTCGTTGAGAAGAATGTTGAGGGGCGCGATATGCGGTCCCAAATAGTGGAGAAATTAGTGTGAGCGACGCAATACTCGCACAAACGGACAAAGAAGAAGCGCTTTCGCGTGCATATGCGGCTACAATTGCCGCTAGTGCAGGGTACACACTGGCAGTTCAAGATTTTGATCGCGACGGTGTCGATGTTCAGTTTCGGGCAGGTGGGTCGATGCGACCAAGCCTTGACGTTCAACTGAAGGCAACGATCAACCTTACGGACGGTGGGGACGAGGAATTTAGATATGCCTTGCGGCGTCGAAACTACGATCTTTTGCGTGAAGTAACGCTTGTTCCTCGCATTCTGGTTGTGCTGGAACTGCCAAAGGAGGAATCCTCGTGGATAAACGTGAACAATGAAGAATTGGCCATAAGGCGCTGCGCTTATTGGGTTTCTCTTCTTGGTTTTCCCGAGACTAACAATTCGGACAGTGTTACGGTTTCCATTAAGAAGAGGAATAGATTTGATGTGGCTTCCCTCAAGTCTTTGATGGAACAGGCGCGTCGGGGGGCAATCACATGAAGGCCCAAATTCTTGATGTTGAAGCACTGCAGGCAATCTCTCCTGCCGCGCTTTCTGCTTATGCACGGGGAGAAGGCTGGAAGAAAACTGAGCCCTACGGCGCTCACGCTGACATTTATGCTGGTGACGGAAGGCCGGAGATCATCCTTCCTCGAACGGACCGCCTAGCGGACTATGCTGCCGTGGTTTCTAGGTTGATCGGAGTATTTTCCAACGTTAACGAACGGGACGAGCTGGCGACCTATCGTGATCTCGCGGGTGCGGATCATGACGTCGTGCGGGTTCGTGCATCTGGGACCGAGGATGACGGTTCTGTGGCTCTCGACGCAGGCGTTGAGCTATTTTTGCAAGCCAGAGAGATGCTTCTGGCCGCAGCATGCGCAACCCGCAGTCCCCAATCCGTTTACAGAGCAGGCGCAAACAAAGAAGCTTCAGAGTATATGAAGCGAGTGCGTTTGGGGCAGACTGAACATGGCAGCTTTGTCGTAACTTTGATGGCTCCAGTGCCACCAACGCTGCAACCACTGCTTGATGAAACATGGGCTAGCTTCGATGACGAACCCATGGAAAGGCAAGTTACAAGGCGCCTTGTCGAAGCGCTTGAAGCATCGCGAAACGCGGTGGAGCTTGCCCACTCTGGCGATGGGAGCAACGCTTTTGAAAACGCTATAACGAGTGGCGTAAGCGCAAACTTGTGCGAAGCCGTCTCAAAGCTGATTGATCACTCCAACGGCCTCGAAATTAGCGTTAGCTGGGCAAGGACGCGCCCAACACCTGAGGCCCGCCGCAAAATCAAATTCTCCGAGAGTGACGCTGCAGTCCTTAAGGAAGCCGCGCGCTCTTTCAGAGCAAAGCTACCTAGACCGGGAGTGACCCTTTTCGGCAGAGTTCACAAATTAAAGCGCGATCAGCACGAGGCTGAAGGGTTGGTCACCTTCAAAGCCGAGGTTGATGAGAAAATGCAATCCGTTAATGCGGTGCTTGATCAGAGCAATTATTCTGTCGCAATTCGCGCAAACGATGCGCGAAATCCAGTGGTAGTAACGGGTGATCTCGAACGAGTTGGCCAGCGCTGGAGAATTACAAATGCCAGTGTGCGAGAACTTGCGGTTGATGATAGCGAAGATGATTTGGAAGATGAGCAAACTCAGTAACGGTTTATCCGCTTGGCAGAAAACTTTGGCTTAGCTGATTAAATTCTCGGGAATTACGGAACATTCCGAATAGCTTGGTAACTACCTGCCATGCGACTCTCCCTGCATGCGCCACCTGTTTCATCGCCTTTTCGGCCTCACGCGCACGCGCGGCTTTGACGCTGCGGGTGGTGGTCGGCGTTGGGAGGGCGCGCGGACGGTCGATGGGCTGAACACGGCGATCCTCGCAGGGGCGACCACGGCAGCGCGGCGGGCCGGATGGTATGCGCGCAACAACCCGTGGGTCGCGGCAGCAGTGGACAGCCTAGTCGGCAATGTCGTCGGCGCGGGGATTAAGCCGCAATCCACCCATCCCGACCGGGCAGTGCGCGAACGGCTGCAGGTGCTGTGGCTGCGCTGGACCGATCACGCAGATCCGGGCGGGCTTGCTGATTTCTATGGGCTGCAAGCCATGGCCGTGCGCGCGATGGTCGAGGGCGGCGAGAGTTTCGCGCGGCTGCGTGTGGTGCCTGATGCCGTGTCTGTTCCCTTACACATCGACCTGCTGGACCGGGACCAGGTGCCGCTCGACCTGCACCGCGACATCGGTGGTGGCGCACGCATCCGGGCGGGGATCGAGTTCAACGGCGCTGGGCAGCGCACCGCCTATTGGGTGATGCGGGACAGGCCCGGCGATCCGCTGACCTCCCTGCGGCTGGAACCGCTGCGCCTCCCCGCCACCGATTGCCTCCATCTGTTCAAGCCGCTGGCGGCTGGCCAGCTGCGCGGGATCACCTGGCTTGCCCCGGTGCTGCTGCGGCTTCACGAGTTGGACCAGTTCGAGGATGCGGCACTGGTCAAGGCCAAGGTGGCCGCGCTGTTCACCGGCTTCATCACCGATCCAGACGGCACGGCGGGCGGCCTGACCGGCACCAACACGAACGGCGCGCTGACTGTGGGCATGGAGCCCGGCAGCCTGATCCCCCTGCCGCCAGGCACCGACATCCGGTTTTCCAACCCGACCGAGAGCGATTCCTATGGCCCCTTCGTCAAGAACCACCTCCGCGCCGTGGCGGCCGGGATGGGCCTACCCTACGAACTGGTCTCGGGCGATCTTGAGGGTGTCACGTATTCCTCGATCCGCGCCGGGTTGATTGAGTTTCGCCGCCGGGTCGAGCAGTTGCAGCACAATGTCGTCGTGCATCTCTTCTGCCGCCCGGTCTGGGACCGCTTCGTGCGGCTGGCGGTCCTTTCGGGCGATCTGCCCGCCCGGGACTTCGACCGCGATCCTGCGGCGTATCTGGGCTGCGAGTGGTTGCCGCCCAAGTTCGACTACGTCGATCCCAAGAAGGACGTCGAGGCCGAGATCCTTGCCATCAACGCAGGTCTCAAGAGCCGCCGTCAGGCAATTTCCGAACGTGGCTACGACGCTGAACAGGTTGATGCCGAGATTGCCGCCGACAAGGCGCGAACCGACGCGCTGGGCTTGAGTTTCGGTGCGCCGTCGCCCGTTGCAAACGGAGACACCCCCAATGCCTGACGCAACGGAAATTCTGACACGACGCGCCGACTTGGCCCCATCCAGCGCCGACCGAGAGGCTCGCACCGTCGAGGTGATCTGGTCCACCGGCGCTCCGGTGCGTCGCCGCGACATGGCTGGTCCGTATGTCGAGCGCCTCAGCCTTGCGCCCGAGGCGGTGGACTTGTCGCGTCTGCAAGGGGCCAGCGTGCTGGATGCCCACCGCCAATCCGCCGTGCGCGATGTTCTTGGCAGCGTCCAGTCTGCAGCCGTCGACGGCCAGCGTGGCACGGCGCTGATCCGCTTCTCATCCAGGCCCGAGGTTGAACCGCTTTGGCAAGACGTTCTTTCGGGCATCCTTCGTCATGTCTCGGTCGGCTATTCGGTCGAGGAATGGTCGGAGATTACTGACAACGGCGCGCGGATATTGACGGCCACGCGCTGGACCCCGCACGAAATTTCCCTTGTCCCCACCCCGGCTGACCCGGGTGCCCGCATCCGCATGGAGACCAACATGACCGACACCACCATCACGCCCGCCCCGCCCGAGACGCAAAGCCGCGCCACGATCAACACCGAGATCCGTTCCATCGCTCGCATTGCCGGGCTGGACCAGTCCTGGATCGACGGCCAGATCGACGTCGCTGCCGATGCCGACACCGCACGGCGTGCCGCCTTCGAGGCGCTGGCGACCCGCAGCGCACCCACGATCCGCACTGAACAGGTGCGCGTCGATGTGGGCGACAGCCAGGACGATCCGGCCCTGCGTGCCCGCCAGATGGGCGAGGCGCTGTATGCGCGCATCAACCCGCGCCACGATCTTTCTGAACCGGCCCGCCGCTATGCCTATGCCACGCCGGTGGACATGGCCAAGGAACTGCTGACCCTGCGCGGCGAGTCCACGATGGCGCTGTCCCCCGCCAGCCTCGTCACCCGCGCCCTGCACACCACGTCTGATTTCCCGATCATCCTCGGCAACACCGTGGGCCGCGTGCTGCGCGATGCTTACCAGGCGGCCCCTTCCGGCATCCGCCGCCTCGGGCGCCAGACTTCGGCGCGGGATTTCCGGTCGGTGAACAAGATCATGCTGGGCGAAGCCCCTCTGCTGGAAAAGCTGAATGAGCACGGCGAGATCAAGGCCGGGACGATGGCCGAGGCGCGCGAGGCCTATAAGATCGAGACCTGGGCCAAGAAGATCGGCATCACCCGGCAGGTGCTGGTCAACGACGACATCGGCGCCTTTTCGGACCTCGCCCGCCGCATGGGCCAAGGGGCTGCCGAGACCGAGGCGCGGATCCTCGTCACCCTGCTGGAGGCGAACAGCGGCAACGGCCCGACGCTGTCGGACACCAAGGCACTGTTCCATGTCGATCATGGCAACAGGGCCGGTGCTGGGGCCGTGATCTCCGATGCCACCCTGTCCGCAGCCCGGCTGGCGCTGCGCACCCAGAAGGGCATCGATGGCCGCATCATCCGCGTGACCCCGAAGAACCTGCTGGTACCGCCCGCGCTGGAGACCGTCGCCGAGAAGTGGCTCGCCACCATCGCGCCCGCAACCGCCGCCGATGTGAACCCCTTCTCAGGTGCCATGTCGCTGGTGGTGGAACCCCGGCTGTCCAGCGCCACGCGCTGGTATGTGACCGCCGATCCGGGCGAGATCGACGGCCTCGAGTTCGCCTACCTTTCGGGCAACGAAGGGCCACAGGTCGAAAGCCGGTCTGGCTGGGATGTGGACGGTGTGGAAATCCGGGTGATCCTGGACTTCGGCGCAGGCTTCATCGACCACCGCGGCTGGTTCCAGAACCCCGGGGCGTAAGATGGCTGACCTCGCCCAACTCACCGCCTGGCGCGATGCCCTGATGGCCGCCCGCTATCAGGGCATCCGCACTGTCGAATACGACGGCAAAAGAGTCACCTATGCGACCGATGCGGAAATGGCGGCCGCGCTGGGCGACCTCAACCGACAAATCACTGGCACCACGGCACGCATCGCTGTGGTCCGCATCCAATCCTCGAAAGGGCTCTGACCATGAAGAACCATATTCAGAAAGGCGACGTCATCACCGTGCCCGCGCCCGCAGGCGGCACCGTCTCTGGCGAGGGCGTGATCGTCGGCAACATCTTCGGCATCGCCGCCTATGCGGCCGCCGTGGGCGAACCGGTCGAACTGGCCACGACGGGCGTCTATCAACTTCCGAAAGCCACCGCCGCCGTGCTGACGGTGGGCGCACGCGTGGCTTGGGACAACACGGCCAAGAACATCAACGTGCCGGGCACCGGGCGTTTCCCCGTGGGCATCGCGACCGAGGCTGCCGGGAACGGCATCACCAGCGTCGCTGTTCGGCTGGATGGCGTGGGGACCGTGGCTGCGTAAGTATCAGACCTCGTGCCCACCCTCGCGGAACGCCATGTCGGTGATTTCACGTAGACGGGCGCGGTAGTGGTTAAGCATGCCGACATGGCGCCAGTTCACTTCCTCGGGGCTGCAACCGAAGTGGTCGGCGCTGTGCGCCACCAGCCGCGCCAGCATCGCGTCGATCTCGGTCTTGGCGACGATGAAGGCGTCCAGTGCGGCGTCGTTGGTCCTGGGCATGTCTGTTCCCGAGTTGGTTTCGAGGACATGACGGCTCTGGCGGGACCAGAGGTCAAGTTCAATCGAACACGGAACGTCCCACGAACATCCGGCCACTGCCATGTCGCATGGGTGTTGCACGGAAGAAATCGGAACCAGTGTAAACCTTTGGAATCACGAAGAAACGTGTCGTTCTGTGTTGCAACGCAAAAAGCGCCCCGTGGGGCGCCATGCTTTGGCCTAAGCCTTTGAAATCTTGTCAGAAAGTCTGGTTGCGGGGACAGGATTTGAACCTGTGACCTTCAGGTTATGAGCCTGACGAGCTACCGGGCTGCTCCACCCCGCGACGGTCGTTCCGGTTGTTGGTGTGGGAACGTTGGAACGTGGT
>NZ_JAFCTX010000060.1:0-18235 GCF_049896245.1 Cypionkella sp. TWP1-2-1b2
GTCAGTCCAAAGTCGCTTCGTTTGCCGAACCACCCAAAACCCCGTAGTGTCCGCTATCCAAAGCGGGCACTATCCCACCCACTCCATCCGCGGCAGAGCAGTGAGACCGGACGCTTACGAATGAAGCTTCATGCGACCCTCACAAGTGGTGTGAGATTACTACTCCGGTGAGATGTGGTATGGCCGGGGGTAGTAGTTTCGGGAACCAATCAATAGGCGCTGCAATGTCCTACCTTCAATCTGATCCACCGCTGTTGGACGTTGCGCTTGGCGCAAGCGGTTGGCTGAATTGCAAACCGACGTACCTAGCGCATTTCGCGACGCACTAATCCTGTCCACCGAGGACCACATTGCCGTATTGGAAACAACCATGCTGCAATCAGCCGAAAAGCCGCCCGTAGCGGCCCGCTCGGGCAGCGGATGGGAATTGCCCCGCAGAAAACCATAGCACCCGTTTTTGAATGCGCTCCAGGCGTTTTGAACGGTATCCAGTGCAGGGCGATGCACCGCACGCCATCGCGCAGCAGCACAAACCGCAGAAATTGCAAAGGGCAGCACCTTTCGGCACCGCCTTCTGTATCGCTGGGAACCAGATCACGCCGCGCGGCGTTTCCACGTTTTCAGCGCTGTGATGACTTTCGGTGCCGCTTGCACCGTCAGAAAGCGCAGTGACGACACCTTGAACCATTTCAGTAGCCAACCACTCAGCGCCGCCTCTTCCAGATCGCTTGCGTGGTGCAGTTCCATCCAAAGCGGCCGGATCAATTCCAGTTGCGCGGCCGAGGCAAAGCCGGGGCGGTTGCTATAAGATTTTCCTTCGGCCACCAATGGGCGAAAGCCGGAATGTTCAAAGAACCCCATCACGGTGTTGAAGCCATCCGACGTAAGCTCGTTTGAACTGGTGACGCCCGCGATCTTGACCAGCGCAAGGCGGTAAGTGTCGTCGTCAAGCCCAAGCTTGCTTTTGGCGACATGGAGGATCGACTTTTGTTTTGCCTGATCGTCATGCCGCTTCCTCCTCTTCTACCTGACCATACTTGCGCGCCGCTTCAATCTTGGATGCAAAACCGAGGAGCCTCACAAACTCCGCATCCTCTGAACTTCCCAACGCGCGATGCGTCAGAGACATTAGGGCTATCGCCTCAACACTCTCGGGGGTATCATGGCGCCCGGCCCGACGGCACAAACCGCCAAGGACCGTTGTCGCGTCGGAGATTGTTCTGCTAGCTTCGCGAATGGCACTTTCAACCATTTTGGCATCGAAGCGTGTCAAGCTGACCATCACCTCACCGTCTGCATTTCGGGAGGCACGAACTTGCTTCAGCTTCCTTGCAATAAGATCAGTGTCACAAACGGCGAAAATTTGAGTGAATATCTCGCCTTGCCTGTAATCACACTGCTCTTCAATCAGGTCGTGCGCCTTGAACAAAGGCGGGCTGACGGTCGCAACATAGGGTTCAAACATGTCTAGAAGTTCGTTGAATGACAAGGGGTTGCGTGCCAGAAGTTCACGCATCGAAGGCGCTTCGGAATGCGTGATCATTGAACTGCCTCCGCCGGGACCAGAACGCCACGCGCCATTAATTGCAGGATTTTCGCAGGCGCATTGTCCGAAAGCCAAAGCCGCAGGACTTCCATTTCATCGTCCGACATCGGGACGCAGAGGAACTTCCGCGCCGAGATGAACGCCGCACCCGATCCGCTCAACGGGATGTTTACTTGCTTCCTGTGAGCCATCAGTTGCCCCCCGCCGAAAACAGAAATGCTTTCCGCAAATGCGCTAACGTGATCGCGCCGCCTTCGGCAAAATGTGCGGCGATATCGTAAGAGGTATCCATGACGCGCAGATTGCCATGGTGTTTGCCGTGTCCTGCGAGTGCTTCGCAAAGTTCGCGATCTTCCGGAAAATACGACTTAGCGAGCGCTTCATGCTCCGCCGCCTCGGGGCGTTCAAGCGTCACCTCAATAGGGCAACGCGACAACAAAGCCTCAAATGCTGCCCGTTCCGCCTTGCCACGGCGCGAAAGGAAGTAGCTGTTTCCCACCAGCAGCATCCCAAACGCAGGGCGGGATGGATCGAAATTGCGGGCATAATCGCCGCCATCATAGAGCGCGCGCAGGCATTCGATCAGCTGGGCGTCCAGATGCTGACATTCATCTATGACCAGAAGAAGGCGTTGACCAGATTGGCAGAAAGGAAAACTCTTCATCAACTCGCGTTGAAGCCGTTGCATCGGTTCGGCACTGCCACAATCAATAATGCCGAAATCCAGATTGATTTCCTCGAAAAACCGCTTGCTTGACCTGCCATTGTTCAGCGTGGCAGTGAAGATCAGAACCGTATCGCCGTTCTTCGAAAGCGACCGCTTCAACAGGGTCAAGCCGAAAGACTTGCCAATCCCAGCTGGGCCGCGCGCGATTGCCGGCCGCGCCGTGTCCAGCGCCATTGTAGCAGCTTCCTAGAGGATTGTGTGCGCGCCCGTTCGAATGATAGGCTTCGCAGAGTGTGTCATGTGACCTCCTAAAGATCATGGTTGCACAAGGACAGTCAGCGGTTGCCTCCGCTGGCTGTCCGGTTTCGTTCGTCTTCTTCGGAATTGAGCATGGCGAGAAGCCGCGCCGCTTGCGAAAGTTCGGGTTTTTGGTAAAGGGCTGCGGCAGGCGAAAACGGCCCGCGCGCGTCAAGCTGCACAATCTTTGGCGTGGCGGGTAACGGTGCAAGGCCAGCATTTGCCATGACTTCCGCCCGCTTTTCCGCAACCCAAGTGTCAACGCCAGTCAGGCGATATGTTGCGACCAATTTCTTGCCGCGCCGCTCTTCGGCAACAGCCCGCCGCCGTGAGGCTTCATCGGCATGTTTAGCAGGTTCAAACACGGGCAAGGTTTCAAGCAAAATCCGCCCGCGAAGATCAGCCTCTTCCCATCCGCGCACCATTGCCGGGGCGCGGTAATCGTTCGGGTCAATACCGATCAGCACCTTATGCCCAACATGACGCAGCATTGCCGCTTGGGTGTTTTCATCGCCCCAAAGCCCTTGATCAAACTTGATCCGCCCATCCTGCATGACGGTCTTTTCGTGCCATTTCATCCGCACGGAACGGCGTTGCAGCGGGCTGGCATGGCGGGCAATGCGACCTTCGGACAATCGTGCAAAGGCCGCGACGCGGCTCTCACCCCGGCGAAGTCCCTGTGCGCGGCTGGTTGTGTCAGCATTGAAGCGCGCGATTTCTTGGGCAATGAAAGCTGCAAACAGGTCTTCGGCCAATGGCAAAGGATCGGGATTTGGCGCGTCATTCGGCCCCGGCCTCTGTGCCAGAAACAACACGGGGTCATTGTCGGTGTGCCGCAATACCGAATAAATGCTTTCCGACTGCTTGGACCGGGCTTTGCCCACGCCCGTGTTGCTGGCCTCAATCCCGCAAATCTTAAGAACGCCCGGTGCGTCCCAATCCTTTGCTTTCATTTGCTTACGCCGGAACATCGGCTTCAAGCCGCCCATCATCCGGTGGCTGTTTAGGGCCGAGCCGTTGGCCGAGCGTTCACCTGAGGAACTTCTCGCCTTCGCCAGCCTCAAAAAATAGTCATGGGTCGTGGGCAAATCTGCCCACGACTTAAAAAGACATCCATTGATTTCATTATACTTTCTTACAGGCACTTCTTGATAAACGTGGGTTTCGCCCATAAATCAGGTCAAAGTGATCAAACCACCTGTCCGCGCCACTCCGTAACCCATTGAAATTACATATCTAAAAAATCACCCAAAATCAAACCATCTGTCCCCGCTCACATAGCCCCGGCAAAGCGGCAGCCTGTCTGTGGGCAGGTGTAAACAAAACCTGAATCGACACCGCTTAACCCATTGAAATCCTGTACCGCCCAAATGCGCCGCGCGTGGACACGCCCACCCCTATCCGCCACACTTGAATTATTCCCCCCAAGCGACATACTCCTACCTGTCTAGCCTCCTCGACCGGAGTGTCCCCCATGATCCCACGCGGCACCGAAAATCACCTCACCACCATCGAAACCGCCCTCGCCCGCGGTGAGGCCGCCCGTTCCCCCGTGGTCGCCTCGTGGAGCCGTTCCGCCCGCCTGCACGGCCTAGACCCCACCAAGCCCAGCCAGCCTGATCGGATGACCGCGCAAGAACTCAGCCTGGCCCGCGACCGCACCGCCCCCCTGATCCGCGCCGCTTCCCCCAACCTCGACCGGCTGTTCCAAGCCGTCGGGGCCGTCGGCTGCTGCGTCCTCCTCGCCGACCTCGATGGCGTCCCTTTGGAACGCCGGGGCGCTGCCGTCGATGATACCGTCTTTTCCGACTGGGGCCTCTGGCCCGGCACCCGCTGGTCCGAAGCCCAGCAGGGCACCAACGGCATCGGCACCTGTCTGGTCGAGGAACGTGTGGTGACGATCCACCGCGACCAACATTTCTTCACCCGCAACACCATCCTAAGCTGCATGAGCGCGCCGATCTATGGCCCACAAGGCAAACTCGCCGGGGTGCTGGATGTGTCTTCCGCCCGCAATGACCTGACCGAAGGCTTCATGATCCTGATCACCCAAGCGGTGACCGAAACCGCGCAGAAGATCGAAGCCCAAGCCTTCCGCGATGCCTTCCCCAATGCCCGTATGGTGCTGGTGCCGGGGGATCGCGTCTCTGGCGGCCTGCTGGCGGTGGATCACGACGATCTGGTGATCGGTGCCACCCGCGCCGCCCGCCACCACCTTGGCCTGACCGGCGATCTAACCCGCCAACCCCGCCCCGCCGCCGATGTGCTCGGCCATTTTGAACATGAAACGCTGGAAGACGGCGAACGCGCCGTGCTGATGCGCGCCCTTGCCCGCGCAGGTGGCAATGTCTCGGCTGCCGCCCGCGACCTTGGCATCAGCCGCGCCACCTTCCATCGCAAACTGGGCCCCCGCTTGATCTAGCCCGCTCGATCTGGTGCTAAAACCCGTAAGTTTTCGCCTGACCTGTCGCAAAGTTGCGACAACTCCACCCCACTGCCCCATTTGCCCTGCTGACAGACGCCCCCCACAAGGCGCAGCCTGTCCTCGGTGCCGCGAGGAGGCGGCCGCACAGTCTGGGAGGACTTAGCATGAATATGGTGGAGCATTTCCGCACCTCTAAATCGCCGTTCAAGGCGAGTTATGGCAACTTTATTGGCGGCAAATGGGTGGCTGCACGGTCGGGCAAAACCTTCGACAACACCTCGCCGATCACCGGCGAAGTGATCTGCAAAATTCCACGCTCAGAAGCGGCGGATATTGAGGCAGCCCTCGACGCCGCCCATGCCGCCAAAACCGCTTGGGGCAATTCCTCGGTCGCAACCCGCGCCGTGATCCTGAACAAAATCGCCGATGTGATGGAGCAAAACCTGCCCCTGCTCGCCCTCGCCGAAACCTGGGACAACGGCAAGCCGATCCGCGAGACGACTTACGCCGACCTGCCCTTGGCCATCGACCACTTCCGCTATTTCGCAGGCGCTATCCGCGCGCAGGAAGGCAGCCTGTCGGAAATCGACCACGACACCGTCGCCTATCACTTCCACGAACCCCTCGGCGTCGTCGGCCAGATCATCCCGTGGAACTTTCCGCTGCTGATGGCGGTATGGAAACTCGCGCCCGCGCTGGCCGCAGGCAACTGCGTTGTGCTGAAACCCGCCGAGCAAACTCCGGCCTCGATCCTGATCTTCGCCGAACTGATCGCAGACCTGCTGCCGCCCGGCGTGCTGAACATCGTCAACGGCTTTGGTCTTGAGGCTGGCAAACCCCTCGCCTCCTCCAACCGCATCGCCAAAATCGCCTTCACGGGCGAAACCACCACTGGCCGGCTGATCATGCAATACGCCAGCCAGAACCTGATCCCGGTCACGCTGGAACTCGGCGGCAAGAGCCCGAACATCTTCTTCAAAGACGTTTGCGCCGAGGATGACGATTACTTAGACAAAGCCATCGAAGGCTTCGTGATGTTCGCGCTGAACCAAGGCGAGGTTTGCACCTGCCCCTCGCGCGCTTTGATCCACGAGTCGATCTACGATCAGTTCATGGAAAAAGCCCTGAAACGTGTGGCGGCCATCACCGCTGGTGACCCGCTTGACCCCACCACGATGATCGGCGCGCAGGCCTCGTCCGAACAGTTGGAAAAAATCCTGTCCTACATGGACATCGGCAAACAGGAAGGCGCGCAAGTGCTGGCAGGCGGCGCGCGGCGTGAAATGCAGGGCGGCCTGTCAGGCGGTTTCTACATGCAGCCCACCGTCTTCAAGGGCAACAACAAGATGCGGGTGTTTCAGGAAGAAATCTTTGGCCCGGTGGTGTCCGTCACCACCTTCAAGGATGACGACGAAGCCCTCAGCATCGCCAACGACACCCTCTACGGTCTGGGCGCAGGCGTTTGGAGCCGTTCGGCCAACACCTGCTACCGCTTTGGCCGCGCCGTTCAAGCAGGCCGGGTCTGGACCAACTGCTACCATGCCTATCCTGCCCACGCGGCGTTTGGCGGCTATAAACAGTCGGGTATTGGGCGTGAAAACCACAAGATGATGCTTGATCACTATCAGCAGACGAAGAATATGTTGGTCAGCTACTCGCCGAAAAAGCTAGGCTTCTTCTGATCAACAGGGCGCGAGCAGCGCCTCGCGCCCGCCATATGGGAGGCTGATATGACCGAAATTCTCGACAAAGTCACCGCCACGCCTGCCGCGCTAAAGCTGCTGGCCGAGATCATCGCCGACCACGGCCCGGTGATGTTCCACCAATCCGGCGGCTGCTGCGACGGCTCATCCCCAATGTGCTATCCGGTGGGTGATTTCCTGCTGGGGGATCGCGATGTGAAACTGGGCGAAATCGGCGGCATGCCGTTCTACATCTCTGGCAGCCAATATGAGCTGTGGAAGCACACCGACTTGATCATTGACGCCATCAAGGGCCGCGGCGGTATGTTCAGCCTCGACAATGGCCGCGAACAGCGCTTTCTCACCCGATCAGAGGTCTGCGCGATCTAAGACCCGCCCGATTCGTCTAACGCCATCAGGCAAGTAAAACTTGCCAATCCCGCACACTTCTTCATTTCGTTTCCCGCAGCCTCAGGGCAGGATGCGGCAACGCGATCATGTGGGGTGGGGAAGATGCAGATGCAAAACGGCGGGCAATTACTGGTGCAATGTTTGGTTGCACTGGGTGCGACCAAAGCCTTTGGCGTCCCCGGCGAAAGCTATCTTGCGGTTCTGGACGCCCTGCATGACACCCAAGGCCAGCTTGATTTCATCCTTTGCCGCAACGAAGGCGGTGCGGCTTTCATGGCTTCGGCCTACGGCAAGCTGACAGGAACCCCCGGCATCTGCATGGTCACGCGCGGGCCGGGCGCAACCAACGCCTCGATCGGCGTCCACACGGCGATGCAGGATTCATCGCCGATGATCCTGTTCGTCGGCCAAGTCGGCACCGACATGAAAGGCCGCGAGGCATTCCAAGAACTCGACTATCGCGCCGTCTTCGGCACCATGGCGAAATGGGCGGTCGAGATTGACCGGGTCGAGCGTATCCCCGAAATCCTCGCCCGAGCTTGGGTCACAGCCACCGCGGGCCGCCCCGGCCCGGTGGTGATCGCGCTGCCAGAAGACATGCTGACCAGCCTCACCGATGCCCTGCCGCTGACCAAACCCGCGAAAATCACCGAAGCCGCGCCTGCGACTGAAACCATCACCGAAACCCTCGCCCTGCTGACCAAAGCGCAGCGCCCGCTGATCCTTATGGGCGGCACCAACTGGACCGCTACAGGCCGCAGCGCCTTGCAGCATTTCGCCGAGACCTCGGATATTCCCGTGCTGGCGGCGTTCCGGTTTCAGGACCAGTTCGACAATTTCTCGCCCGTTTTCACCGGCGAAGCAGGCGTCGGGATGCTGCCCCATGCCAAAGCCCTGATCCGCGACGCCGACGTGATTCTCGCCATAAACGTTCGCTTTGGCGAGATGACGACCGACGGCTACACGCTGCTTTCCGTGCCAAATGCTGCGCAGCATTTGATCCATGTCCACGGCTCTGACCGCGAAATTGGCAAGATTTATCAACCGGTTCTGGGGGTGCACTCCGGCCCCAACGCCTTCACCCGCGCTCTGACCCCGGTGCAAGGCGCATGGAAAGATTGGCGCAGCAAAGCCCGCGCCGCCTATGAGGCCAGCTTCAATGCCCCCGCCCAACCTTCCCCGGTGGATATGGTCGCCGTCACCGCCCATCTGCGCGATATTCTGCCCGAAGATGTGATCCTGACCAACGGTGCGGGTAATTTCACTGTATGGCCGAATAAGTTTTTCAAATTCGGCAAAAACGCCCGCCTGCTCGCCCCGCAATCCGGCGCTATGGGCTACGGGGTCCCCGCCGCGATTGCCGCCAAAGTGGCCTGCCCCACCCGCCGCGTCGTCTGTTTCGCGGGCGATGGTGATTTCCAGATGAACTGCCAGGAACTCGCCACCGCCGCCCAAGCCGGTGCGCAACCCATCATCCTGATCGTGAACAACGGCATCTACGGCACTATCCGCGCCCACCAAGAACGCCACTATCCCGCCCGCGTTTCCGGCACGACGATGATCAACCCCGACTTCGCAGCGCTCGCCCGCGCTTACGGCTTCCATGGTGAGCGGGTTGAGAAAACCGAAGATTTCGCCGCCGCCTTCGCCCGCGCCTTGGCCTCGGACACAGGCGCGGTGCTGGACCTGAACGTCTCGCCCGAAGCCATCACCCCGCGCCAAACCCTGTCCCAAATGCGCGCGAGCGCTCAGGCCGAAAAGGCATGAACACGCCCGTCCGTTTGGGCGCGGATATCGGTGGCACCTTCACCGATATCGCGTTGGAATGCCGTGGCCAGATGTTTTCCACCAAAGTTCTGACCAACTACGCAGCCCCCGAGCAAGCCATCTTAGACGGCATCGACGTGGTGCTGGCAGACGCCGAAATAACTCTCGCCGATCTTGATATCGTCATCCACGGCACGACTTTGGCGACCAATGCCCTGATCGAACGGCGCGGCGCAAAGACGGCGTTCGTGACCACCGAAGGCTTCCGCGATACCATTGAAATGCGGACAGAAAATCGCTTTGCACAATACGATTTGAACATGGTTCTGCCCAAACCCCTGATCCCGCGCGAGCATCGTTTCGCGATCAAAGGCCGCATTGGCGCACAGGGTCAGGAACTCGCCCCCTTGGACGAAGCCGCCCTCGAAACCCTGGCCGATCAGATCGCTGCCCAAGGTTTCGGCGCCGTAGCCATCGGCTTCATCCACTCCTACATGAACCCCGCCCACGAACAGCGTGCCCGCGAGATAATCGCCGCAAAAACCGCCGTCCCGATCAGTATTTCCGCCGAAGTCTCCCCGCAAATGCGCGAGTTTGAGCGCTTCAACACCGTCTGCGCCAACGCCTATGTCCGCCCGCAAATGGCCGACTACCTGACCCGCCTGCAAGCCCGCCTGAAGGCTTTGAGTGCGACCTGCCCGGTTTTCATGATCCACTCTGGCGGCGGGTTGATCTCTGTCGAAACCGCCTCAGAATTCCCCGTGCGCTTGGTCGAAAGCGGGCCTGCAGGCGGCGCTATTTTCGCCGCTGATGTGGCGCAAAAGTTCGGTCTGCAAAAGGTCGTCAGCTATGACATGGGCGGCACCACGGCCAAGATTTGCCTGATCGAAGACTACGCCCCCAAGACCGCCCGAAGCTTTGAAGTCGCCCGTACCACCCGTTTTGCCAAAGGCTCTGGGATGCCGATTTCGATTCCGGTGATCGAGATGATCGAGATCGGTGCAGGCGGTGGTTCGCTCGCTTGGGTTGATGCGATGGGCCGTATTCAAACCGGGCCGGAATCGGCAGGCTCAGAACCGGGGCCAGCCTGCTATCAGCGCGGCGGCACGCATCCCGCGATCACCGATGCCGATCTGCTGTTGGGCAAGCTAGACGCCGACAATTTCGCAGGCGGCGCGATCAAACTTTCCATCGATGCTGCAAGCGCAGCAATTCTGCGTGACGTGGGCGATAAACTGGGCCTTGACGCCACATCGGCAGCCTTCGGCATCTGCGAAGTGGTCGATGAAAACATGGCCAACGCCGCCCGCGTTCATGCGGTCGAAAACGGCAAGAATATCTCTGACAATGTGATGATTGCTTTCGGCGGTGCCGCCCCCCTCCACGCCGCCCGCCTGTGCGAAAAGCTGGGCATCGACCAATGCCTGATCCCCGTCGGCGCAGGCGTCGGTTCCGCCATCGGTTTCCTGAAAGCCCCGTTTGGATACGAGGCTTTGGCCTCGAATATCCTCCCCCTGTCAGCCTTCAACGCCGCCACCGTTAACATCCTGATCGCCGGTCTAAAAGTGACTGCCACGGGCTTCGTCCGCGCAGGCACCAGCGCCCCGATCCACAGCGAAATCACCGCTTTCATGCGCTATGTCGGCCAAGGCTGGGAGATTCCCGTCACCCTGCCAGACCGCGCTTTCACCGATGCCGACGTCGAAATGCTGCGCAGCAATTTCTGCGAAAACTACGCCCGTTTCTTTGGCCGCGCCATCGCGGGGCTGGACGGATTGGAGATTGAAATCGTCACATGGTCGGTGAAAGCGCAAGATCAGCGCGCCAAACCAGACCAGTTCGCTCTGTCCTTGGACGGGATTCAGGCGGCGCAAATACTGTCACGCCCGGTCTTCGACCCGTCCCGAGGCGCGTTCATCGACACCGCCATCCTCAACCGTAGCGACCTTACCCCCGGCGCGCGCATCCCCGGCCCCGCGATAATTGTCGAACGCGAAACCTCCACCGTTGTCACCGCCCCTTTCGACGTGGTGATGCAATCCGATGGCAGCCTGCTTCTGATCCGCAAGGGGGCCATGCAATGACCGATCAAACCCGCGACATCCGCATGCAGGTGATGTGGAACCGCCTGATTTCGGTGGTCGAAGAACAAGCCCTGACCCTGCTGCGCACCGCGTTTTCGACAAGCGTGCGCGAGGCCGGCGATCTCTCGGCGGGCGTTTTCGATCCCCAAGGCCGGATGCTCGCCCAAGCCGTCACCGGCACCCCCGGTCACGTCAACACCATGGCCGAGGCGGTCCTGCATTTCATCGCCGAAATCGGCCGCGAGAATATGTATCCAGGCGATACCTATGTCACCAATGACCCGTGGAAAGGCACCGGCCATCTGCACGACATCACCATGGTTTCGCCGTCCTTCCTTGGCGATGATCTGGTCGGTTTCTTCGCCTGTACCGCGCACGTTGTCGATGTTGGTGGGCGCGGTTTTGGCGCGGATGCCAAGTCGGTTTACGAGGAAGGCATCCAGATCCCGATCATGAAATTCGCGGATCGCGGCGTGGTCAATGCTGACCTGATCCGCCTGATCCGCGCCAATGTCCGCGAGCCGCATCAGGTGGTCGGCGATTTCTACTCCCTCGCCGCCTGCAACGATGTCGGCCACCACCGCCTGATCGCGATGATGCAGGAAATCGGCTTGACCTCCTTGGATGCCTTGGGCGAGTTCATCTTTAACCGCACGCACTCCGCCACGTTGGACCGCATCCACGCCCTGCCGCAAGGCACATGGACTAACACGCTTTTGACCGACGGCTACGACGCCCCCGTCAAACTCGCAGCGCAAGTCGAGGTCAACGGCGATCACGTCAACGTCGATTTCGCAGGCTCTGACCCCGCCAGCCGCTATGGCATCAACGTGCCGATCATCTACACCAAAGCCTATGCCTGCTACGCTTTGAAATGCGTGATTGCGCCGGATATTCCGAACAACTGGGCCTCCCTCGCGCTGTTCACCATCTCCTCGCCCGAAAATATCCTGAACGCCCCGCGCCCCGCCCCCGTCGCCGTGCGCCATGTCATCGGCCATATGGTCCCCGATCTGGTGCTGGGCGCTTTGGCGAAAGCCCTGCCGGGGCAGGTGTTGGCCGAAGGCGCTGCCGCCCTGTGGAACATCCACATGTCGGTGCGCCCCGTCGCGGGCCAGACGGGTAGGCGGGCGGAAATCCTGATGTTCAACTCCGGCGGCATGGGCGCGCGGCCCGGTCTCGATGGCCTGTCCGCCACCGCCTTCCCCTCCGGCGTAATGACCATGCCGATTGAGGCGACCGAGCACACCGGCCCCATCGTTGTCTGGCGCAAAGAACTGCGTCCCGACTCTGGCGGCGATGGCCAGTATCGCGGCGGCTTGGGCCAGATTATTGAGATCGAACCCGCCCCTGGCCACGAATTCGACTTCTCTGCGATGTTTGACCGGGTCAACCACCCAGCAGCGGGCCGCGATGGCGGTGGGGCAGGGGCGGCGGGCATCGTGGCGCTGGACGATGGCACCCAGCTGAAGCCCAAGGGTTGGCAGCATGTCCCCCAAGGGCGAAGGTTGATCCTTCACCTCCCCGGCGGCGGCGGTTACGGTGCGCCGGAATTGCGCGGTGCAGATGCGCGGGCGGATGATGCCAGCAAGGGCTATGTGACAGAGAATAAACCATGACTTACCTTGCAGATCGCCTAGGCGCGGTGAAACCCTCGGCCTCCATGGCAGTCTCCATGGCCGCGAAAGCCCTGCGCGCCACGGGCGTCGATGTGATCGACCTTGGGCTGGGCGAGCCGGATTTCCCTACCCCCGCCCACATCGTCGAAGCCGCGTTCAAAGCCGCCGCCGCAGGTGAAACCCTGTATACAGCATCGGCAGGCACCCAAGCCCTGCGCGCCGCCATCGCCGAAAAATTCCGCCGTGAGAATGGCTTAGAATACACCCCAGATGAAATCACCGTCGCCAACGGCGCGAAACAAATCATCTTCAACGCCCTGCTCGCCACCCTCAACCCCGGCGACGAAGCCATCCTGCCGACCCCCTATTTCGTGTCTTACCCCGAGATGGTCAAACTGCTCGGCGGCACCCCCATCACCCCCGCGTGCCCCGCTGACACAGGCTTCCGCCTGACCCCCGGAGTGTTGCAAGCCGCCATCACCCCCCGCACCAAATGGCTGTTCCTGAACATGCCCGGCAACCCCTCTGGTGCCGTCTACTCGGCCAAAGAACTGCAAGCCCTAAGCGCAGTCCTCGCCCAACACCCTCATATCCTGATCCTGTCGGATGAAATCTACGAACACATCCTGTTCGATGGCCGCACCTTCACCAGCTTCGGCGCAGCCTGCCCAGACCTCCGCGACCGCACCCTGATCGTCAACGGCGTCGCCAAAGCCTACGCGATGACTGGCTGGCGCGTCGGCTATGCCGCAGGCCCCGCGCCCCTCATCAAAGCGATGAACACCGTGCAAAGCCAATCCGTCACGTCCGTAGCCGCCCCGATGCAAGCCGCCGCCCTCGCCGCCCTGACAGGCCCACAAGACTGCATCGCCCAATTCCGCACCGCCTTCGAGCGCCGCCGCGATCTGGTCGTCGCAGGCATCAAAACCATCCCCGACCTCACCCTCGCCCCGCCCGAAGGTGCGTTCTACGCCTATATCGGCTGCGCCGCCCTGATCGGAAAACGCACCCCCAACGGCCAAATCCTCACCGACGACACCGCCGTCACCCAATACCTGCTCACCCAAGGCGTCGCCGCCGTCCCCGGCACCGCCTACGGGTTGTCGCCGTTCTTCCGCATCTCCACCGCCACCTCTGACACGGTATTGACCGAGGCCCTAACCCGCATCAAAGCCGCCGTCACGGCATTGGAGCCGAAATGACCCCGCGCTTTAACACCATCCTGATTACCGGGGCCGCTGGCCGCTTAGGCACCGAACTCCGCCGCGGCCTCGCCCCCTTGGCAAAGCGCCTCCGCCTGTCCGACGTGACCGAAATCCAAAACCTGCAACCCAATGAAGACGCCGTAATCTGCGACCTCGCCGACGAATCCGCGATCCTAAGCCTCACCCAAGGCGTTGATGCGATAGTGCATTTCGGTGGCATCCCGATGGAACGCTCATGGGATAGCATCCTCAACGCCAACATTCGCGGCAGCTACCACATCTACGAAGGCGCGCGCAAAGCTGGCGTCAAACGCATCATCTACGCAAGCTCCGTCCACGCCATCGGCTACCACGACTTAGAATCCCAGATCGACGCCAACGCCCCGCACAGGCCCGATGGCCTCTACGGCCTGTCGAAATGCTTCGTCGAAGACTTGGGCCGTCTCTATTGGGATAAATTCGGCATTGAAACCGCCGCCCTGCGCATCTTCTCCTCCTTCCCCGAACCGCAAGACCGCCGGATGCTGTGGTCCTACCTCTCGTTCGACGATTGCATCCGCCTCGTCACCGCCGCCCTGACCGCCCCCCGCGTCGGTTTCACCGTCAGCTTCGGCATCTCGGACAACGCCGTCAAACCCACCGACAACCGCCTTGCAGCCCACCTCGGCTATCAGGCAAAAGACACTTCAGAACCCTTCCGCGCAGGCGTAGAAGCGCGCACCGATCCGCCCGATCCCAAAGCCCCCGCCGTGCGGCATTTGGGCGGCTGGTTTGTAGATTTGGGACACCCTGACGAGGACGCAAAATGAAGACGCAATATGACGTGGTGATCGTGGGCGGCGCAGTGATCGGCTCTGCCGTCGCCTATTTCCTGATGGCGAACCCCGATTTCAACGGCTCGGTGCTGGTGGTCGAACGCGACCCGACCTATGCCAAGGCCTCCACCTCGCTGTCGGCGGCGTCCATCCGCACCCAGTTTTCCAACGCGATCAACGTCAAGATCAGCCAGTTTGGCTATCAATTCATCAAGAATTTCCCCGACCTGATGCAGGTCGGCGACGATAAACCCGATCTAAATTTCCACTCCGGCGGCTATCTTTACCTCGCAGGCACCCCCGAGCAGGAACAAATCCTGCGCGAAAGCCACGAGGTGCAGCGCGCCTGCGGCGCCGACACGGTGCTGTGGGATCAAAACCAACTGGCCGCAGCCTTCCCGCATCTGAACGTCGCAGATATCCGCCTCGCCTCCTACGGCCAATCCGGCGAGGGCTGGTTCAACAACACCGGCATCATGTCCGGTTTCCGCAACAAAGCCCGCGCCTTGGGGGCCGAGGTCATCAGTGATGAGGTCACCGCCATTGGCCGAACCGGCGATGCCGTCACCTCAGTCACCCTGAAATCTGGTGCCACCATCCAAGCCGGAACCGTGGTAAACGCCTCCGGCCCCCGCGCCGCTCTCACCGCCCGCATGGCTGGCCTCGACATCCCCGTCGAGCCCCGCAAACGCACCCTGTTCGTGTTCGATTGCGCCAAATCCCCCGAAGGCAGCGCCACCGTTAACCAAGGCCGCCTGCCGCTGATGATCGACCCCTCCGGCGTATTCTGCCGCCCCGAAGGCCGTTTTTTCCTGACCGGAGCCGTCCCCGTCGCAGACCCCGCCGTCGATTGGGATGATTTCGAACCCCGCTACGAAGAATTCGAAGACATCATCTGGCCCGCCCTCGCTAATCGCGCCCAAGGCTTTGAGGCGATCAAAGTCGTCAACCAATGGGCCGGCCACTACGACTTCAACACCCTCGACCACAACCTTATCGTCGGTCGCCACCCCCAAGTGCGCAACTTCGTCTTCGCCAACGGCTTCTCCGGCCACGGCTTGCAGCAAGGCCCCGCCGCTGGCCGTGCCGTGTCCGAACTGATCATCTACGGCAGCTATCGCACCCTTGATCTCAGCGAAGTCGGCTATGAACGCATCGTAGAAAACCGCCCCTTCCTCGAAAAAGCCGTCATTTAACAATGAACCGCCCGCCGCGCCTCCCCCCTTTGAACGCGCTGCGGGTGTTTCAAACCGTGATGCGGCACCGCAGCTTTCGCGGTGCTGCGAATGAACTCAGCGTCACCCCACAAGCCGTCAGCCAACAAATCAAACTTCTGGAAGACACCCTCGCGCTGGGACTGTTCACCCGCCAAGGCCGCGCCATCGAGCCCACCGAGCAAGCCATCCTGCTCGCCCATTACATCCAAGCCGGGTTCGATGAATTTGCCGAAGGCATCCGCCGCGTCACCAAACTCGGCCAGCGCAACCGCATCAACCTCAACGCCAGCCCCTATTTCGCCACGCGCTTCCTGCTGGACCGTCTGTCAAACTTCCGCGCCATCATGCCGGGGGCTGATCTGCGGTTAACCACAATGGTAGAACTCCCCGATTTCGTCGCCGATGATGTCGATGTCGCAATCCAATGGGGTTTCGGCACTTGGACCGCCCACGAGCAAACCCTTTTGCTCCGCGATATCAAGGTAATCTGCTGCACGCCCGCCCTTGCCACGAAACTAAAAACCCCCAACGATCTGCGCAACCTCCCCCTGCTGCACTCCGTCCTCGCCGATCTCTGGACGCCCGTTCTCGCCCATCTGAACGTCACCGATGCCCCTCAAGACAGCAGCTTCCGCTTCCAAGACGCCGCCACCATGCGCCGCGCAACATTGGCGGGCCTTGGTGTCGGCCTTCTCTCCACCATTGACGCCGAAGAAGACCTCGCCTCGGGCAAACTCACCGCCCCCTTTGGCCTCGACGTGATGGCCGCGATGCCGCAATCCCAGATCCCCGGCTTTTATCTGGTGCTGCCGAAAGCCCACCGCCGCGTCAAATCCATCGCCGCCTTCTGCGATTGGGTGGCGCATGAAAACTGGACCTCGCCCGTTGTCTAAGGAACCAACATGCCCCAAGCCCTAGTCACAGGTGCCACCAGCGGCATTGGCCGCGCAATCGCCCTAGCCTTGCACGAAGCAGGCCATCACGTCACCGCCTTGGGCCGCAACCCGCAGGCTCTGGCAGACCTAGCAGCCCTCGGCCTGCAAACCCGCCAGCTGGACCTGACGGACCCGGCAAGCGTAGCCACCTTGGCCGACCTCACCCCCGATATTCTGGTGAACAACGCAGGCATGATGCCGCCGTTGGGTAATTTCTGCGACGCTGACCCCGCCGATATTGACCGCGCCATAAACACCAACCTGCGCGCTGTCCTTGCCCTGACCCGCGCCGTAGCCCCCGGTATGCGCGCCCGCAATCATGGCCATATCTTTTTCACCGGGTCCACCGCAGGCCACGCCCCCTTCGCCAATCTCGCGGTCTATTGCGCCACCAAAGCGGCAATCGGAGGCTTTGCCCAAGCCCTGCGCCTCGACCTCGCCCCGCACAACATACGCGTCACCGAAATCGTTGCAGGGCGCGTTGAAACCGGTCTTTACAACGCTCTGTTGCCCCCCGAATCCCGCGCCGCGATGTATGCAAACAACGCCGCCGTGCAGCCTGCGGATGTGGCCGCGATGCTGCTTGCCGTGCTGGCCCTGCCGCAATCCGTCGATGTCGCCCGTTTCGATATTCTTCCCACCCATCAGGGCGTAGCCACAGGCACCCCGAAGAAAGAGGCGTAATATGAAAGGCTTATCCATCGTCATCATCGGCGGCGGCGCAGGCTTGGGCGCGCTTCTCGCCGAAATGGCCGTCGCCGAAGGCGCCACAGCCCTCGGCATCATCGACCTGAACGCCACTGCCGCCGAAGCCGCCCTAACCCCCGCCCGCACCGCTGGCATCCCCCACGCCTTTGCCGCCTGCGACATCCGCACCGCAGATGCCGCGCACGCCGCTTTCGCTGAAATCGCCCGTGCTTTGGGCCGAGTCGATACCCTGATCAACTCTGCCGCGATCTACCCGCGCAAACCGATCCTTGAGATTTCCGACGCCGATTGGGATGCCTCCAACGCCATCAACGTCAAAGGCACCTATCACATGATGGTCGCCGCCATCCGCCAGATGCGGAACCAAGATCCCATCGGCCATATCCGCGGTCGCATCGTCAACATCACCTCGGTCGATGCCTTCAAAGCGCACCCGCAAAACGCCCATTACGCCGCGACCAAGGCCGCAGTCGTATCCCTCACCAAAAGCATGGCGCAAGAGGTCGCCCCCGACGGCATCCTCGTCAACTCGGTCGCCCCCGCAGGCATGGCCACCGAAAAAGCCCGCGAATCCGGCTTCCTTGGCGAACTCGCCAAAGCCAGCCCCTTGGGCCGTGGCGGAGAGCCGCGCGAGATGGCCGAATGGGTGCTGATGGCAGGCGGCCCGCGCAACACCTATATGACCGGCGAGAACATCATCGTCTCGGGCGGCTATATCTATGCTTGAAGGATTTGGGCCTTAGAGCAAGTCACCTTCAATCGGGACCATATCCTGCGGCTTTGAAGTAGTTTCTGCATTCCTGGCTATGGAATAGATCGCAGACTGCACCGACGGCGGTCCAGAGGGCTTGGTACGT
>NZ_JAFCTX010000061.1:0-17073 GCF_049896245.1 Cypionkella sp. TWP1-2-1b2
AGGGCGGCGATCCTGAACCGATTTACGGCACTTGGAACGCCGCAAACTCAACGTGTGGGATGACTCTGTCCAGCAGAAGGAAAAACTCGACCTCAGGCTGATTTGTGCAACAGAGCCGGCTGAAGCAGCCGATTAAGTGCTTGTGGACGCAGATAGCAGCGTCATTTTTCAGGCGTCAAGCGCCGTCCTGCTCTTGCCACGCCATGCCAGTGACTGCTGGTTCAGCATGTTCAGGTCGGTCTTTTCCGCGATGATCTGATCACAAAGCTGCACGGCCTCCGCGGCCTGCGCTTGGCTGAGGTGCCTACACGCCGGGCGCGCGATGTGGTCGTACCACACCCCACAGCAAATTGTGTCAAGCACGATACGCTGAAAGCAGTGATCGTATCGAACCGGCCAGTGGCGTTTGCTGGTCTGCGCGAGTGCTGGCATGACCGTGCGCGTCAGATGCAGGTACTGCTCGACAATTGCGAGGTGGGTCGTTAGCGGCAAATCGAAACTGCGCTGCATCTTGTGTTCCAGTGGTGGGCTGGGCTTGGGCCGATCAAGTATTTTTTGCAGAACCAGTTCCGCTTCGAGCCACATGTCATCGACTACAAAGACGGAACACGACCTTACGACCGCACTCCATATATGGCGTCATGGCCGTAAAATCCAACTGGCATCCCTGCAGGCGTTCCAGTGTCACTGAGCTGCGGAAAGCCAGTCCGGCACCCATCGAGGCCGATGTCTTATGCTGCGCAAACGGCCCTCAGCAGCAAGGGGAGCTTGACTTGGGTCGCGGCAAAGATACCTCCAAGCCTATGAAAAGCCGACTTCTAGACCCTGCGACACTTGGCGAAATCATCGAGATGGCGCTCAGTGATCATGCCAGCTTCGACCAGATCCGCACTCTGCATGGGCTCGGTCCGGATGAGGTAAAGGCATTGATGCGACAAAATCTGAAATCCGGCAGCTACCGCGCCTGGCGCAAACGCGTGCGGCAGTTTGCTGACCGGCGCGAGGTTTATAAATGAAGCCGGATCTCCATCCTTGGGCTGCCGATCTTTCGCTGTTGTATGCCGAGGTTTGGACACGCCTGACCCGTGGCGTCCATGACCGGCACGCCCCGGCCCGGCACTCGACACTGGCCACCGTCACCCCGGATGGCATGCCGCAGGCCAGAACGGTGGTCTTGCGGGCCGCAGACAAACTGGCGGCAACGCTGGATATTCACACCAACATCCAGTCGGCCAAGGTGCAGGAGTTGCGTGCAACACCTTTTGCCGCGCTGCATGTTTGGGATGCCTCGGCGCATCTGCAATTGCGGCTGGAAGCCCGGGTCACAATTCTGACTGGTCAAGATGTGGCCGCGATCTGGGCGGGCGTTCCTGCAGCATCGCGAATGTCCTACGGCAGCAGCCCCGCGCCGGGCCAGCCGATCGCGCAGGCGCTGGCCTACTCAAAAGAGCCCGACCCTTCATGTTTTGCCGTCCTGCGGCTTACCGTATCGACGACAGACGCCCTGCACCTTGGCCCGAACCATCGCCGCGCCCGATTTGATCGCACGGATGGTTGGGCGGGGGAATGGCTGGCACCCTGACGGTCGCCCGGCGCGTCTCGTGGTTTTGAAAGGCGATTGGAGGGATCAAACCACGGCGCTGCGCAGTGCTGCCATTCCTTCGGCATCAACGATCATCCGCACCCCAAGCGTGCCGGACCCGGACAGGACAGGCCGCTTGCGCAAGCAGATGTCCAGCGCCTCAATCTGGGGAAATTCAGCGCAGGTTTCGACGATGCATGTCATCAGCCGCTCTTGGGTCTCAAAATGGCTTGCACGCGCCAGCGTGTCGATGCGCCGGATCAGTGGGTCATAGTCGAAAACAAGCGCCATTTCATCACGGGCGATCATCACCAGATGCGGCGCGATGGTCAGGCTCAGGTCCAGAAGATGTGCATCCGGCACAACGTCATCAGGACCGTAAGTTCCGATCCGCGCGGCGATCTGCAGGTCTTTCAATTCGACGTAGCTCTGTGTTGGCAAGGCCAAGCCTCCATTTTCTGATCGGGGTGCAATAAGCTCCTGAGAAGCGCCGCGTCACGCACCTGAAAAGCACGCTTACGCGTTATCATCCAGTGCTGTCTCGTCTGTGGCGGCTGGGCCAAGCTTTAGCAGTTTCTGGGTCAGCATGGATTTGTAGCGCCGCTGGCGCCTTCGGGCCTTTGCGCCTGATGCGCGCCAGCCCTCTCGCTTGTCCTGCACAAGCTCTTCAAGATCGGCGGCAACCGTTATCTTTCCTGCGTCGGTTGGTGACGTTCGCTTGGGCATGGACAAGTTATAGATGCCCCCTGTCAGGCGGCAAGCACGGCGCACCCGATATCAGGGATGGCGACCGCTGTCATATTCTAAAGCCAAACCCAACTTCTGGCTGTTTTGCCACATCCCGTGCAGATGAAATAGAGATGAGACCGCCTATATTTTTATCAGGTAGAAATGAAATGAAACGCCATGAAACACAGTAACGAATTCACACCCGACACCTTAAACATCCACCATGTGCCGATCGGCATGAATGACCGCATTGCGCTCGGTGTGGTCAAGACGATGCGGGTTTTCGCGGATCGGTTCTTCGCAAAACGCTATGGGCATCGCGCAGTTGTGCTGGAAACCGTCGCCGCAGTTCCGGGGATGGTTGGCGGCCTGCTACAGCATCTTCGTGCCATTCGTCACATCCGCGACGATCAGGGCTGGATCAAAGAACTGATTGAGGAAGCAGACAACGAGCGCATGCACCTGATGACCTTTATCCAGATCGCGCAACCAAGTCGGTTTGAGCGCACCCTGATCATGGTGGCGCAGGCTGTGTTCTATAACCTCTATTTCTTCCTCTACCTGCTGGCCCCCAAAACCGCACACCGGGTGGTCGGTTACTTGGAGGAAGAGGCGGTGATCAGCTATACCCACTATTTGGAAGAGATCGACTCCGGTCGGGTTGAAAACGTACCAGCACCGCCGATTGCGCTAAAGTACTGGAACTTGCCGTCAAACGCGCTCCTGCGCGATGTGGTGATCGTCGTGCGTGCAGATGAGGCCCACCACCGCGACACCAACCATCACTTTGCCAACCAGATCGCCAAAGGCGTGCATTCCTGAACACGGGGCACTGCCGCAGCACTGCCCGAATGCGACCCGGCAACCTGAGCGGGTGAAGCTGCGGCCGTTGATCCAAGTTTTCCGAGGTAAGTCCAATCGTCTCCAAGCCTATGCCTTTACTGGCACCGATGATCAATATTCGCACGGTAAAGCCTCCTCCTACAATTTAGAAAATGATCTGCGGTGCCAACGTTCTGATAAGCAAACGCAAATGCCCCCTGCTGACGCCTGATGACTGACCAAGAGCAAAAGGCCACAGTTGGCTATCCATCCAGCCGGGCCCTGGACAGTCATCTCAGGGGCTCAGTCGTGCTCACCACCAGAGGCGCGACCCGCTCCGCGCATGAACAATTTTGGCTGCTTGGCCGCTACTGTATAAGTTGCGGTGGTGATCGCTGCGGCGGCGATCAAGACCGAATGTCCAAGAATACTGTAGGCAAGAAAAGTGTAACTTCCAATTGCGATGGAGAAACTGACCGCCCACATCAGCCCCAGCACCTGCAAAATATAGTGTCGGACAGCGACATCCGGGATATTGCGAAGTGGGCTGACGTTGTGGTCAAACACGAAATTCCATGCTTGCACGACAAAGGTTTTGACAGGTGTGAACAAGGCTCTGTTCCTTTCATTTACTGTGACGGAAAATGCTTTGGCTCCTTATCGCCATGCATCCAAGTTGAAACTTAGCGCAAAACTGGCGTAGTCCCAGCCCTTTGGATCGGGAAAAGAAAAAGCGTACGGCCGCCACTCTCAGGTTTTGTCGCTTTCGAAAGTCGGAGTGCCAAAATCTTCCTCCGAAAACAAAATTCGTCGGGTGTGTGCTACCTGTGACTCACGATGGCTCCTGCACGGCTTTGTTCATAAAAAGGGTTTGTTGATATTTGCCACCCAGTTTGTCGGGCGGCTAGTAAAAGCCCACCTCGCGCACATCAATCTGGGCGTACTGGTCACTGCCGTAGGCAACGACGGCAACTGATGTCAGGCTCGTCGCCTCCGGTACGTCGCGCAGCAGCACACCCGAGGCTTTGAATGCATCCAGCGGCAGGCGCACTTCGCTCCAGCTTTCGGTGACGTCAAAGCCTGCCTGATAGTATTGCCACGGAAGCAGCGTGCCGCCGGTGCGCAGATGCACGAAATAGCGCTGGTCATTGCCGCGCACCATCAGCCGCACGCCGGTTGTGCCCTCGGGCGGTGGGGTTGCCAGATCAAGCCGCATCTGGATGAACCCGCCCCGGTTAGCCGTGCTGACGCGTCCGGTCATCCGCGCGAAAGATGTACCGCCTTCTTTCGCAAAGGCGACACCGCCGGTGGACACGCCTCCCATTACCTGATCGGTAAAAAACCGCCAACGGGTTTCCGGCTGCATGGTGAAATCCTCGATGATTGTTGGCCCGGCCACGGTCCCGTCTGCCATCACAGGCGGCAGCGCCCCGGCAAGCATGATCGATGCAAATGTAACGGACATCAGACCCCGCACCACCATGTTCGTTCCCAGATCTTTCGGCGGCGCGTCTGCCGACAGTTGCTTGCACGTGATGCAGTCTACCAATGCTTTGTGCCCGGCGCACCCTTGATCTGCCCGTCCAGATTGGGCATGACCCAGCCGCCGTAAAAATTGCCCGGTTGTGGGATAACGCGCAAATCGCCGACCCAGACCTCGTCCATCTGGGCGGCGTAAAAGGCGACATATCCGCCAAGTCCCGCAAAACCCGCCGTGGGCCGGTCATAGGCCCAAGCCGCGCGCGGGGCGATCTTGTCGCCGGACAGCACGTCATAATAGCGCGCCACGCCCTTCCACTCGCAATAGCTGTTGCCCGGGGCAGGGCGCAGGATGGCCGCAATATCCTCGGCCGGCAGGTAGTATGTGGGCGCGTGGTGAGTCTCCAATACCCGTAGGGCGCGGGTGGTCTCGGCCACCAGCACACCGCCCAGCCGGATCATGATGCGCTGCGGCACCGGTCCCAGTGCGGGCGGGCGCGGGTAGGATTGGACGTTTTCGCGCTGCAAGCCGGTCATTCGGCACCCGCCAGACGCGCCAGCACCATGCCGGTCAGGGCGATATGCGCCAAAGTGATCGCCACAGATAGCCCGTGGAGCGCCTTGAACTGCCGCTTGGCACCCGTGTCGGTGGCACGGTTGATCGCGGGCAGCAGTATTTGGCGGGTGGGCAGCACTGTGCCCGCCACCAGCGCAAGCAGACCCGCGCCCGGCAGATGCCCCGCCCACAGCACCACTGCAGCGGTGGCAGAGCAGCCCAACACGAACAGGTAAAACATCGGAAACGCCCGCCGGATCGTCCGGCCTGCCACGTCGGTCGGCAAAGCTCTGAACAAAAACGCAGCAAAGCCAAAGCTGTAAAGAACCATACCGCCAAACAGCAGCGCCGTGATCAGGGTTGCAAAGATCAGCAAGGGTCAGCCTCCATTCAAAATGACGGGCTTGTGTGCCAGGCCCATATAAAGGATTGCAGTCAGCGGCAGGGGGCCAAAGGTCAGGTCCAACCGGCGGTTGACCCCGCGTGGCCCAAGGCCGGTGAAGTCTCCGGGCACCAGCCCCACGCCTTGCATAGCCGCGCGCAACTCGGCGGGTTTTATGAACATGGCCGGGTCATGCGTGCCGCGCGGCAGCAGGCGCAGCAGGTCTTCGGCCACGGTGATGGTGGCCAGACGCGCCAGCGGGTTGCGGTTGATTGTATCGAACAGAAACATCCCGCCGGGGCGCAGAGTGCGCACGACTTCGGCCAGAACGCGGGTCAAATCGGCCACATGTTCCAGCACATCGACGCAAACCACGGCATCGAAGCTGGCGTCGCCGTAAGGCAACGCCTCGCCCACGCCGACATCGTACCCGATCCGCTGGCCCTGTGCGCGGGCACGGGCGCGGGCGGCACTAATCGCGCCCTCGGAGGGGTCGATACCGGTGACATGCGCTCCGCGCGTGGCCAGCGCCTCGGCCATAAATCCCCCAGCACAGCCAAGGTCCAGCACCGCTTTGTCCTGCCAGTCGATCTGCCGATCAAACCAGCCAAGCCGCCCGGGCACGAGGTTCTTCAGCGTGCGCACCCAGCGGATGTCATCGGACCACCAGCTTTGTGCCACTTTGTCATAAATCGTCAGGTCATTGCGCATTGGTGCGGTCCTTGGCGGTGGTCAGGTGCGGTATCATGTAGGGCACTTCGGCCTGATAGCGATCAAAGCGCGCGCCATAGCGGGCGGCAAAGCGGCGTTCCTTCAGGCGTGGGGCAAACAGGCAATAGGCGGTAAAGCTGATGGCCAGTACCAGTTGATCCGGCGTCCAGAACGGAGGCGTCCAAAGTGTCAGCGCAAAGGCCAAATAGATCGGCTGGCGGATCAGGCGGAACAGCCCGCTGGTCGGCATGTCGGGAAACACCGGACGGATGCGCGCAAGCAACGACATCCAGCCCAAGGCACCCGACTGCACCTCGGCCCCGGCATCAAAGCTGGCTTTCAGCAGGATCAGCCAACTGGTGGCGTAGGCGGCGCTGACCATCCAGAACGCCACCCCCTCTGCCCGCCACCAGACGATGCCCGAGGGCGTCCACAGCGCAAACAGCGCCAGAAGCTGGGCCGAGGCGATGATGGCATAGGTGGTGGTGGCCAGCGTTTGACCATGTGGGCCGGGGATCAGTCGCGCCAGCAGCCGCCCGCCGGGGCCCGTCAGCAAAAGCGAGTGCGCCAAGGGGAACTGCACGATCAGCGCCCCATTGGCCAGTGCAGCCCATGGCCAAGGCACGTTGCCAAAGCTTTCACTTAGTCCAAAGAACATCGCCGCGATCATCGCCAGCACGCCTGCGGCAAAGACCGTGTGGCAGATTGCACCAAACATCAGCGCCACCGCGATGAGTCCCGACCCGGAGGGCGGGCGAAGGGCGGCGCGGATCAGCGTGACCAGCCGGGCAATACGTGGATCGGTAAACACAATCATCCCCGCGCCAAGATGTCGTCAGCAATGGCGGTGCCGCTGGTCCACGCGGCCTCGATCCGGGGACCGATGCACCAGTCGCCGCCCAGATACAGCGTTGCATCGGGGCTGCGCAGGAACGGCTGCCCCAGCGCCTGTTTCACACGGGCATAGCGCCAGCGGTGGGCTGCGGCATGGGTCACCGCGTCGGGAGTCACCCCCAGCCGGTCGCACAACAGTGGCAGCATAAGGGCGGTGATCTCTTCCGGGGTGTTTTCCAGATGGGCCACGCTGAACGCCTCGCCCGCCTGGGCCACCCACAGCGTATCCTGCCCCTGCGGGCGGCCCGGCTTGGCGCTGTCTTGCGCGATCCACGCCAAGGAATCGTCTGCATCCTGCCGGGTGATGAAGGGGGCAGGGGCTGTCACAGCGGCCATCAACGTGAGGCAAGGCGCCAGCCGGACGGGGGAAAGGGCGGCCACCAGTGGTTGATCTGCGCCCAGCAACCCCGCCAACTGTGGGGCGGGAACTGTCACCACTACCCGCGCCGCGCGCATCGTGCCGGTATTCAGATGCAGCATCCAGCCATCGCCGCCCTGCACAAGACGCGCCACCTGCGCGTTTTTCTGAATGTCCAGCCCCACCCCCAGCGCCTTGGGAATGGCCGACATGCCCGGCACGCCGACGCTGTGTGTGCGACCCGTGCCGTCCTGCCAGGCGGAGACGGTGCCGCCCAGCCCGTGCAACACCGCCGCAAATCCCACACCATGCGCGTTCACATATTGCGCGCCATGGTCAAACTGTAAATCGCCCACAAGCCGCGTCGCCACCCGCCCGCCAATGCCGCGCCCTTTGTCCAGCACGATCGACGCATGCCCCGCGTTCGCCAGCCGCCTCGCACAGGCCAGCCCCTCTATGCCCGACCCGATGATGACGATCACGGCAGCACCTGTTCCAGAATACGGGGGATGTTCTGCTTGACCTTGAAGAACCCGGCGGTGGCATGGGGCCAGATCGCAGAGTCCCAATCACGCCGCCATTCGCACAGGGTGATGCCCGCTTTGGCCAAGGACGGCGCGGCCTGATCTAGCCAGTCGCGCAGCGGGCCGCGGGTGATGTAGGGCGTTGCAATCTGCGTTGCCCCGGCGCTTGCGGCCCATTTGGCCAGATCGGCGGGGTCATTGGCACGCAATACGGTTGCAGCGAAGCCAGACCGCAAAGCTGCATCAGCAAGCGCGCCGTCCTCAAACCGCGTGACCAGATCAGACACTGCCAAGGGAGAGCGCAGATGGCTGGCCTGCAAAGTGGCCACACTGCGGATATCTAACGCCGCCACACCGAAGTCCTCGACCCGGCAATCCTCATCCGTAATCAACAGCGCGGTGGGGCGGCGCGAATCCGGGGCCGTGATCGGGCGCAGCGGCAGCACCGAGGGCAGGCCATCAGGTTCGGTCTCCTCCAGCCCTTGGGTGACCTCGGCCAGAGCGCTTCTGCGCGGAGTAAACCGCCCGGCGGTAAAGGTGGCGATGTTTTGCGTGTCAGCCGGATAGGGTTTGCCGCGCGTGTGCAGGCCCGCGACCCAACGCCAGCCCAGCGTGTTGGATGCGGCATCGCCGTCCAGCAGGTGGCGATAAAAGAAATCGGCCCCCAGCCGCCACGGCAGCCCAAGTGTGAAGATCCAGATGGAGGCGAACCACATCCGCGCGTGGTTGTGCAGATAGCCGGTGTCCACCAACTCAGTGGCCCAGGCATCGAAACACTCCAGCCCGGTCTGGCCGTTCATTGCTCTGTCTATATCGCGGCGCAGGCGGCGGTCGCGGTCAAGGGCTGTCAGATCAGCCTCCAGCCCGGCGCGGTAGCTGTCCCAGACCTGCGGGCGACGTTCCAGCCAGCCCTTGAAATAGCCGCGCCAGATGACCTCTTGCACGAATTTTTCTGCATCCTCGGGGCCGTGGGCGGCCAGCGCCGTGGCGACAAGGTCCTGTTCCGTCACCAGCCTGCGGCGGACATAAGGCGACAGCCCCGACACCGCTTTATGTGCGCCGGGGCCGTGATCGGTGTTGCGGCAATTGGCATAGCGCCGCCCCATGCGGGGGGTGAACGCCGCCATGATCTTTTCGCCATCGGCGCGGATAGGGGTCCAGTCTGTCATCGGGTCCATCTTCTATCTGGGTTTGCAAATGGTGATGCGCGCCGCCGAAGTTTCAACGTGGGGTGAGTGTTTCGCGACGATAGGCCTCGACCATCGGGCGTAGAGCGACACGCGCCCGCAACTTGGCCGCCATCAGGTACATGCCACCAATCTTGCGATGCAAAAACAGCGTCGCGGCAGGCGGCACATGGGCAAGTTCGCGTTCATTGCCGATGGCAAGTCCCATGTCCCGCAGGCGTTCCAGCAGATCGCTGCTGCCAAAATCAAACGACAAGTTCTGCCGCAACGGTGTCATGGCTACCTCAAACATGGATTGGATCAGGGCTTGATGATGGGGCGCAGTGGCCGCACCGAAATAGCCGATCCGCAGCATGGCGTCGCGCGTCGCCTCTGCCCCACCGTCCAGCGCCACCCATGCCAGCGCGCGGAAATCGGCCGCCAGATCTGGGATAATGGGATGCACCGCACCAAAATCCAGCAGCACGATGCGGCCAGTTTTAGGATCATAGCGGTAGTTGGCGAGGTTGGGGTCGGTCTGCATCGCGCCGAAGACGAACAACTCGCGCAGCACAAGGTCGATCAACGCCGCTGCAACCCGGTCGCGCAGTGCCTGCGGCGCGTCAACCAGACTGTCCAGCGGGGCGCTTTCAACATATCTCATCGCCAATACCTGCGGGGTACTCAGGGCAGGGTGCAATTGCGGCAAAACGAACAGGTCGGACCCTTCCAGCAGCTCCCCAACCCGGGCCAGATGCTGCGCTTCGGCCAGATAGTCTGCCTCGGCATGCAACTGGCGCTTGGCCTCGGTCAAAAGGGGGGCGATGTCCATGCCGCGCGGTAACAACCCGGGCAGACGCATCAGGGTGGCGACATTGTCGACATCGCTGTCGATGCTGGCGCGCACACCGGGATATTGCACCTTGATCGCAAGGTCGTGACCGTCGTGCGTCACAGCCCGATGCACTTGCCCGATCGAGGCCGCTGCAAAGGGACGCACATCAAAGCGGGCAAAACGGCTGTACCAGCCCGTCCCCCATTCGGCGTTCAGCACGGTTTGCAGCTGTCTTGGCGGCATGTGGCGGGCGTCATCCCGCATCCGGCCAAGGATTGCAGTCAACTCCTTAGGCAGGACCAGCCCGGTATCCATCGACAGCATCTGCCCCAGCTTCAGCGCAGCCCCTCGCAGATGCGACAGCCCGTCCGTCAATCGCAAGGTATTTGCGGGTGTCAGCAATAGCTGCGCCAGATCGGGCCGCTTGCCGCTGGCGAGTGCCCGCAGGCCCCCCGCAGCAACGTTGCCCGCAATCCCCGAAGCGATGCCGCCAAACCGCAGCAACCGCGCCGCGCTTCCCGTCGGCACCGAAGCACCATCGTCATCTTGAGGCAAGGCGTGCTCCGTTTTCAGTTTTGGACGCGGGCGGTTTGCTTTCGCAATCGGCGCAGGTGCCAGCGGTATATGGCCGGTGCCAGGATAAAGTCATGGGCCGCACAGGCGACCTGTTTGATCCCCGGAAATCCCACGACCTTCGCCAGCCACCGATACTTTGGCATTTGCGCGCACAGCACCAGAAACGCCGGTATCCCCGATGTCAGCGTGTCCTCGTGCAACACATAAAGCCGCCGCGCCGCAGTATCGGCATCCACCCCCCATTGACCGCGCGCGTCCGAGTTCAGATCGTCAAACTGGATCGGTAGGCCATTGGCACCCGCATACCGCGCGTAGTGCTGTATCTCAAAGTTACAGACCGGGCAGGTGGCGTTGTAAATAACAGAAGTTTTGGCGTTGTTTTCCATGTCCGGAAGTTAGTTCAGCGCAGCTTGAAATCCATAAGGCAACGTGCTGAAAGGATGTCCGTGCGTCATTCGAAACCGCTGTCTTGACCTCCTGATCACCGGATGCGCCAATTGCCTGGCCCAGAGCGCCTTCTGGATCGGTTAAGTTTTGAATGATGGCTGCTATTGGTGAACTGACCTGAACACAGCGGTCAGCCGCATGTGCGGAACGGTCAGGGCGGCCAGACCGATAAACACGATTTGCAATGTTGCTGGTTCGAATGCAGGGGTAAAAACGGCAAGGGATATGGCGCCAAGGGCGGTAATTGCCAAAGTTGCCACCAGGATTGGCCACGCGGCGCGCAGACCTTGCAGCGGCGTCAGACTCAACTGATCTGCCGTCAACAGGAAATGGCGGGGAGAGTGCAGGAGACAGAAGTAAATGACAAAGTAGATCAGGGGTGGCGTGACCAAGGCCGTCGCAACCAGCAAGGCATATTCCACCGCAACCCAAGGCGCAGCCCGCAGGTTCACCACCAGACACAAGGCTGACGCGATGATTGCCGCGCTGGCCGTCTTGTGCAGCAGGGCGGCAAATAAAGTGGCGGTTGGCTCTGCTATCAGAAAACCAAACAGCACCGCCACGTCAGATTGAAAAACCAACGCGGGCAAGGCTATGACAGAGATGCCCAACGGCAGGCTTTGCCACAACCCCAGTTCGGCCCGCCAGTCATCTGAAAAATGCAGCGCCGAATAGATCAGGAATGCGGCAAGGGCGATACTTGGTGCGATGATTCACAAAGCCAGAACGGCAATCGTCAGCCCGATATACTCTGCGACGAACATCGCGTGCTGGCGCAGGGTACTTAGTGGCCACAGCGCAGTCGCGACGAGGTGATCCAATGCGCCGTGCGGCAGACCCAGCAGTGCCACCAACGGCCCAAGAGCAATGATCTGCCATAGCAGCGGTGGTTGAAAAACAAGCGAAATCCCCAACAAAACCGGGATTATAGCAGCAAACATAAGACGGTGTTTTGCGACCAGCCGCGGTGTCGAGTTCATCCGGTGAACACTTCGCGCAGGAAGGGAGCGGGCGGCAAGGACGCCATCACCGACACCCGGTCAATCGGTGCAGTTGATCCCGACAGGAACCGCTGCAAGCGGTCAGCAGGTGCATTGCGGAATAGGGCGCTGAACAAAGCTGGTCCCCGGTCGGGACTGCGTTGCAAGACCCGTAGAAATATACCGTCCATGAAGCGGGTCACCGGGCTGTCCAGGCGCAGATCAATGCGGTCCGCGCCGCGCAGGATATGGGCGACGCAAAGATCGGCCATCTGCTGGATGCGTTGATAGGCATACCCCGTGCTGGGCCGTGCTGCCCCGCCGCGCAATCCTGCTTGGGCAAAACGGGAGGGCGAGATTGATGCCCCCGGTTGCGGCAAAACCATCGGGATAAACGCACGTTCCTCGCGCAGCACATCAAAGGATTGTCCACGGGTCAGTTGCGCGATTTCGCACTCCAACCAGCGCCGGTGTTCGCTGATGTCGGGTATTTGTGCGCCAAAAGTGGTGACCTCGACCAGCGCCTCATCGCGCGCAAAGAGCAGGATATCGTAGCCGCTATCGGACAGTTCGACGACTATATCACTGGCCGAACCTACCAGGTAATTGTCATCCCCTGAACCGCCTGACATTGTATCGTTGCCAGCGCCGCCATCCAGCGTATCGTTGCCGTCGCCGCCGTTCAGGGCGTCATCGCCGAAACTTCCGGTGATTGCATTGTCCAACGCATTTCCCCTACCAGTGAAGGTGCCCGTTCCGATGAAGCCAAGGTTTTCAAGGTTTTCGCCAAGCGTGTAGGCCGATAGCGTCGTGATGACCGTATCCTTCCCACAGTTAAGCGCCTCAATCACCACATCGGAGTCACTATCGACGGCATAGGTGTCGTCGCCCTGCCCACCGATCGTCGTGTCGTTGCCGCCTGAACCGTCCAGAGTGTCATTGCCGATGTTGCCGGTGATGATGTTGTCCAGCGCATTGCCGGTGCCAGTGAAGGCGGCCGAACCCAACGCCACAAGGTTCTCAAGGTTTACGCCCAAGACATAGCTTGTCAGCATGGTCAGCACGGTATCCGTCCCACCGCCGGAAAGCTCGATCACCACGTCACGGGCGCTATCGACCGAGTATGTATCGTCGCCCAGACCACCCGTCATCGTGTCGTTGCCGCCAGATCCATCCAGGCTGTCGTTACCGATGTTGCCAGTAAGTGTATTGTTCAAGTTGTTGCCGACGCCAGCAAAGCCATCGGTTCCAAGGGCCACCAAGTTCTCAACTTCCGCGCCCAAAGTGTAGGCCGAAAGCGTGGTAAGCACGGTATCGATCCCGCCGTATTCCGCTTCAGTGACAGTGTCGCCAACGCTATCGAGGATATAGGTGTCGTTGCCCTGCCCACCCGCCATGCTGTCATTTCCGCTGCCACCATCGAGGGTGTCGTCGCGGAAATTACCCAGCAGCAAGTCGTCGCCTGCCCCCCCATAAAGGGTGTCGCTGCCCTCCAGATCATCGCAAGGGCTGGAAGTTGGCCCCTCAACCACCACCTCAGTGATGCAGTCGGGTGAACTGGCATCCACCACGTCGTTGCCATCGCCGCCGAACAGGATGTCTGCGCCGTGACCACCGTAAATCGTGTCGTCGCCCATGCCGCCCAGCACCGTGTCAGCACCGTCGCCGCCGAGCAGGCTGTCCTGACCCGCGCCGCCGTCAAGCGAGTCATACCCGGCGCCGCCGTCCAGGGTGTCGTTGCCCTCACCGCCGAGCAACGTGTCGGGCCCGTCAGTTCCAATCAAATCCACGCCAACGGGTGTGCCGCCGGCCTGATCATCAACCTTGGTAATGTCGACATTGACCGTGCCCAGTGTCACGACGCCCGCGCCATCATTGGCCGTCAGGGTGATCGTGGCGGCATTGTCGCCAGCCGCATCTTGCGCGCCAGTGTATTGGATATGGGCCGTGTCGTTAAGATAAGTGTCGATATCCGCGGCAGTCCCGGTCAACGTCAGCGCACCGGTTCCAGAGTCGGTCACTATCACGCCGGTGGCTGCTGTGGCCGCAATGGTCCCGGCACTGGCAGTCAGCACCACCGTCAGAATGTCCCCGTTGTCCCGGTCGATCAGCGTCGCCGATGCCAGATCAAGTGGAGAGGCAGTATCTTCGAGCACTGTCACATGGGCCGGCAAAGCACTGGTCAGCGTCGGCGCGTCGTTAACATTGGTAATGTCGACATAGACCGTGCCAAGCGTCTCGACACCGCCGCAATCATCGGCGGTGACGATGATGGCCGCCGCATGCTGGCCGGACGCATCCTGAGCGCCCGTGTACAGGATGTTGGCCGTGTTATTAAGGTAGGCATCGATATTCTCAGCCGAGCCGGTCAGCGTCAGCGCTCCGGTGCCAGAATGGGCCACCACAACTCCGTCAACACTTGCGGCGGCCATGGTGCCAGCGCTCGCCGTCACCACAATCGTAAGGTCGTCACAACAATCGGAACTGACCACTGTCATCGAAGACATATCAAGCGCCGAAGCGGTGTCCTCCAGCACGGTCACATTCGCTGGCATCGGAGGTGCCAGGGCGAATGTCGCGGTTTCGCGGCCGACCCAAGCCTCAAAAAGCGCGCGGCGGGCGTTGCGGTCGGCGGTCGCGGGTGGATGCGCGATGGCGAATTGTTCGGCCTGGACCCGCACGGAATCCACGGTGACGCGGCGGGCTTCGACGGTGACGACCTCATAATCCTCGTCGGCAGACAGCATCCGCGATTTCAACACGCGCGGAAGTTCGGTCTCCTGGCCCCGGGTGAACTCGATGTCCTCGCCCTCGGGCCGGTCAGCTGCGACGAGATCGGCGGCGGTGATCGTGGTCACAGATGTGCCGCCCCTCGGCACGAAGCGCAGCAGCCCCTGACTTTCCACGGCATCAAAGCTGAAATACCGCGCCAGCGGTGCTTTGGAGGCGCGCGGGCTTTCGAGGGCCGCGATCACGAACCCGGGCACGGCATCGGCGAGGCGTGAGACATCGAGCGCGTTCGGATCGATCCCCGACCGTGCGCAGATCGACCGCACCAGATCGCCGAGGCTCGCGTTGCCAAGGCGGCCGTTCAACCAGTGCCCGACCTCCCAGTTCGCTGTGTCGCCCCAGACATCGCTGCGGCCGGGCCAAGCGGGATAGGGCCGCCCGTCCCAGCACCAGACCGCGCATTCGCCCATGTCGATCATCGGCGCGGCATAGACCGACGAGACCGGGTTGTGGCCAGGGTCGGACCAGTAGCCGATCAGCGCTTCCAGATATCGACGCTGGATCGCATCGTCCCGGGCACCGGACGAGAAGTGGGGCAACTCGCTTTCTGAGCTTTTGGGGTCGAAGAACACGTTCGGCTGGTTGGTGCCCTTGTCGACGGCGGGGCAGCCGATCTCGGTGAAGCGGATCGGCTTTGATTGCGGCACCCACGCAGTGGCGCTGGCACTTTCCACCCCACCCGGGCGGTTCTTATGGGCGTTCGACCACCAGTTGCGGAAATCCTTTGGCCGGAAAACCCAAGGTTTGCCATAGGCGCCGTCGCTGATCGGGGTGCGGGTCTGTGCGTTGCGCGCGGCGTCCGAGGCGTAGAACCAGTCGAAATACTCACCGCCCTCGACGTTCGACTGCAGATAGGTCGGGTCATGAATGCCCGACCAACCGCCCGAGGCGTCGAGGTGCCCAGTGCCATCGCGCCAGTCGGACAGAGGCAGATAGTTATCGACCCCGATGAAGTTGATGTTGGCATCGGCCCAGAGCGGGTCGAGATGGAAATAGATATCGTCTGTCCCGTCGCCGGGCTGGTGGCCGAAGTATTCCGACCAGTCGGCCGCATAGCCGATCTTCGTGCCGGGCCCGAGGATCGCCCGGCAATCGGCGGCAAGGGTCTGCAAGGCCGCCACGGCCGGATAGGTGCTGGCCCCAGAGCGGGCGGTGGTCAGGCCGCGCAGTTCGGAGCCGATCAGGAAGCCGTCGACGCCACCCGCTGCCGAGCAGAGCTTGGCATAATGCAGCACCATGCGACGATAACCCCATTCCGAAGGCGAACCGGTCCAGCTCACCGTGGTGCCGCTGGTCGAGAAGTTTGCGGCCGCTGCCGACCCGAAGAAGGCCGACACTTGGGTTGCTGCCGCCCCCGTCTTGTCCACGGTTCCTATCTGCCCAGCTGCGGGCGAAACCGTGATCCGGCCTCTCCAGGGGTAAACGGGCTGGCCGGGCGTCGCAGCATTTGCGCTGTAGGGGTTCGGAAGGGTGTTGCCTGCGGGCACATCCATCATCACGAAAGGATAGAAGGTGATCCGTATGCCCCGGGCGCGCAGGTCCTGGATCGCCTGCACCACTGCGAAATCGGCTGGTGTGCCGCCAAAGGCCGCAGCATCGCTGACTTGGCTGATCAGATGCGCCCCCGTGCGCGTTATGCCGTTCACGCCCCAAGACTTTGGCGATGTGGACTTGGTCGCGGTCTCGACGCCGGGCTGGATCAGGCAAGACCCGGCGCGCAGATCCGTGCCGAACCAGCTGACGACCAGCGACACACTTTCCAGATTGGGCGCCACCTGTTCCAGGTTGTCCAGGGACGCGGGCAGGTCCGCCTTACTGAGCGTGCTGTTCTGATTTTCTGGCACTGTCGCGCCGCCAGACGAACGGGTGATGGTCTCGGTCGCATAGACGAATTCGCCAGCACCCGGGATCAGGTTCACGGCGCGGATCAGGCTTTCCGCTGAACCATCGGCAATTGTCGGGCAGATGACCTCGAAGGACAGCTGGGGGATGCGGTTGCCGAATTTTTCCAGCGGCAATTCCTCGAAGACGATGTAGGCCATGCCGCGATAGGCGGGTGCGTTGCCCGCGCCCATCTTGGCGGTGATGAACGGGTCAGCCAGTTGCGTCTCTATGCCGGTGTGGACCCGCCAGACCGCTCCCGGCAGATCGAAAGGTTTGCCATCGGCCCAGATGCGCCCGATGCCGGAAATTGGTCCTTCGCAGAGCCCGACAGCAAAGGAGCAGGAATAGGAGTAGGTCG
>NZ_JAFCTX010000062.1:0-16971 GCF_049896245.1 Cypionkella sp. TWP1-2-1b2
TGCGAAGCTCCATAGGATGTGATTTGCCCATCTCGATCCCCTATATCTGGAAAGATCAGGGAATCAGAAACCGTCCAAGATGGGAAGCCTGAATCATATGAACGGCGACTTGCTCTAAGTTTAATAACCACGTGGCCGTCGTTACCGGAGGATCAACCGGCATCGGCTTCTCCATCGCGCAAGCCCTCGTCGCGCAAGGCGCAAAGCGTGTCTATATCACCGGCCGAACGGCCAAAACGTTGCACGAGGCCGCCGCTCAACTCGGCCAAGCGGCCGTTGCAGTGATTTCCGACGTTTCCAGTCTTTCGGATCTGGCAAAGTTGAAGGCCGAAATCGACAAGCATGGTGATCGGTTGGATTCCGTTTTCGCGAATGCCGGGATTTGCGAGAAGAACGATTTCGGGAACACAGGCGAAGCGGAGTTTGACAAGACTTTCGATATCAACGTCAAAGGCGTCTTTTTTACCGTCCAAACCTTGCTGCCTCTCGTGAAGGACGGCGCATCAGTGGTGCTGACGGCCTCGATATGCGCCAACAACGGCATGGAGGGCCTCAGTCTCTACAATGCCTCGAAATCCGCTGTGCGGTCCTTCGCACGAACCTGGGCCAACGACCTCCGGGATCGAAAAATCCGCGTCAATGCGCTCAGCCCGGGGTTCACGCTCACCCCCCTTATGGAAAATGGCCTCCAGATGGGTAAAGCCGAGATTGAAGCATTGAAGGAATTTGCGGCTGCGCAAGTTCCTGCAGGATATTTGGCAGACCCAGCCGAGATCGCGTCCGCCGCCCTGTTCCTGGCATCGGAGGATGCCAAGTTTGTCAACGGCATCGAACTGACGGTCGATGGCGGTGTGTCGCAAATCTGAAGATTGCGACATCCGGGCGGCCCGGACCCGGGCCGCCCAAAATGGAGTATCGAACATCTTAAACCACTAACGGAGGTAAATTATGGAAATTGGATTCATTGGTCTTCGGGCCATGGGAACAGCCATCGCCCGAAACCTGGTCAAAGCCGGCAATGACGTACGCGGCTGGAACCGCACCCCCGTCGCGCCCGAAACCGTGCCCGGAATGACGCTGATCGACAACCCGGCGGAGGCCTTCGACTCCGACGTGGTGTTCACCATGCTGTCGGACGACGCGGTGATCCGGGACGTGATCCTTCGTCCTGCCCTTCTCGCGCGTGCGCGCCCGGGGCTCATCCATGTCGTCACGTCAACGATCTCGGTTGCCTTCGCGCAGAAACTTGAGAGGCTTCATGAGGCAGCGGGTCTGCAGTATGTGTCGGCGCCGGTGCTCGGTCGCCCGAACGTCGCAGCCATTGGCCAACTGAACATGTTGGTCGGTGGCAAGCCGGAGGTGATCGCCATCATCGAGCCTTTGCTCGCCGTGCTCAGCAAGAAGGTCTGGAACCTTGGCGAAATTCCGGCTCAGGCCAATGCGGCCAAGCTGGCGGCCAACATGATGATCGCCATGGCGATCGAGGCCATGGCCGAAGCCGTCGTTCTGACCGAAAGCGTAGGCCTTGATCGGGCGCGTTTCTTCGAGCTGATCCTTGGCACGCTTTTCGCTGGCCGCACCTATGAAAGCTACAGCGCCCAGATCACCGAAGGCGCGTTCGAGCCCGGCTTCAAAGCGAAGCTTGGGCTCAAGGATCTGCGGCTTGCAACCCAAGCAGGCGGTGCTACAGGGCGCAGCTTGCCAATGCTCGACGCGGTGCAGCAGCGGTTGGGCGAGGCAGTCTTGGCCGGGCTTGGCGAAAAGGACTGGTCGATAATGGCCCACGTCACCCTGCGCGGCGGCGGCCTATCACCGGCACCCGTTACCGTAGCGGGAACGCATTAATGAAGACCTGGCTCATCACCGGCTGTTCCAGTGGTTTTGGCAAGCGCCTGGCAATCGCCGCCGCTGACCGCGGCGACCAGGTTGTGGCGACGGCACGCGATCCGCAGGGGATCAAAGACATCGCTTCCACCTATGACGGCCGAATGATCACGCTGCCGCTGGACGTAACCGATGCAGCGTCTGCGGTATCAGCGGTTGCCAAAGCCGTAGAGGTGTTCGGGGGCCTCGACATTCTGGTCAACAACGCAGGCTACGGTCTGTTCGGCGCAGTCGAGGAAGGCACGCCCGATGAGTATCGACCGATGTTCGATGTGAATGTGTTTGGCCTGATCGAGACGACCAAGGCCGCCCTCCCCATCCTTCGCGGCACAGGTGGGACAATCGTCAACTTCTCGTCGGGCGCGGGCATCGCCGGTGGCGGAGGTGGCGGCTATTACAACGCCGCGAAATTCGCGGTCGAAGGCGTATCCGAAGCCCTTGCGGACGAACTAAGGCCGTTCGGCATCCGCGTGATCATCGTCGAACCCGGCCCGTTCCGCACCGAATTCCTTGGTCGGTCGATCACCATGGCGGCCAGGCAGATGCCCGAGTATGCTGCAAGCTCTGGCAGGCGCACGAATTATCGCGAAACGAACAACGGCGCCCAAGCTGGCGACCCGGACAAGGCGGTGGCTGTGATCCTGCAAGCAGTCGATGCCAAGGAGCCGCCGTTGCATCTTCCGCTCGGCCCCGTGGCCTACGGGATCGCAGAACGAAAGCTGAAAGCGTTCCGAAAAGACATGGATGCCTGGCGCGATGTCGCGGTCCACACAGATTTTGATCGGGCATGAGGCTCAGCCCTTTGCCCGTCAGCTGACACAATTTTCCAACTTGGGAGTTAGACTATGATCGCAACTTTGGATGGATTTGCACAACAAGTCGTTCCGGCAAACGGTATCAAGATCAATACCGTCACCGGCGGCGAAGGTCCGCCGATCGTACTGCTCCACGGTTTTCCGCAGACCTGGTGGGAATGGCGCCACGTCATGCCGTTGCTGGCCAGGCACTTTAGCGTGGTGGCTGTGGACCTGCGCGGTGCGGGCTTTTCGGACTGCCCGCTAGACGGCTATGACAAGGCGGCACTAGCACGTGATGTGCACGAGGTCATGCTTGCGCTCGGTCATGATCGCTACGCAGTGTGCGGTCATGACATCGGCGGCATGGTTGCGCTTGCCCTTGCGGCAACGCACCGGGATGCCGTTTCCCATCTTGCCGTGCTCGACGTGCCGGTTCCGGGATGGAGCGAATGGGAGGCTACATCTGCCAAGCTATGGCATTTCGGCTTCCACTTGAACCGCGATCTGCCAGAGCGCCTGATTTATGGTCGCGAATACGACTATGTCTCGGCGTTCATCGCCGAGCGGATATACGATCACAGCAACTATGATCCGGCGGATATTGATATCTATGCCAAGGCCTTAGCTCTACCGGGGCGGACGCGCGGTGGCATGGAATGGTATCGCAGCTTCACCGCCGATCATGCAGCGGCACTTGAGTATAAAAAGCAGCCGCTTGAAATGCCGGTCCTCGCGCTGGGCGGCGATCAGCGGTACGGCTCCCGCATGGTCCCGATGCTTGCGGAGTTTGCGCGCAACGTGACCGGAGGCGCTATCTTGCGCTGTGGCCATTATGTGGCGGACGAGCGACCCGATGAGGTAGCCGCGGCGCTGATTGAATTCCTCTCCGTCAAATGAGGAAAAAGCGCAGTAAAGTAGAAAGGTTTTAGACCATGGACCTTCAACTGAACGGCAAGACGGCGCTCGTCACCGGAAGCAGCAAGGGAATCGGCGAGGCCATTGCGGCAGCACTTGCCCGCGAGGGGGCGCATGTCGTTGTTCATGGCCGGGATAGTGTGCAGGCTGACCGTGTGGTTGCAGCCATCGCAGCACTTGGGGGCCGCGCCTTTGCCGCATTGGCCGATCTGACACGGGACGAAGATGTTGAAAGGCTGGTCGCAGAGGTGGAGAACCGCGTCGGCGCGGTGGATATTCTGGTGAACAATGCCGGGGGCTCCGGCCCGAAAAGCGACTGGCAGACGACGGAACCCACTCAATGGACGGCCAGCTATGACCGCAATGTCCTTGCGGCACTTCGTGTCACGACCGGCTTCCTGCCCAAGATGCGGCAGGCGCGCTGGGGGCGTGTCATCAATATCTCTAGCGGGGCCGCGACCATCCCGCCTGCAACCGGGCCCGATTATTCCGCAGCTAAAGCGGCGATGAATGCCATGACCGCTTCGCTCGCGAAAGCAGTTGCGGCCGAGGGCATCACTGTCAACGCGGTCTCTCCGGGAACCATACGAAGCGCAAAGCTGGAAGACGCTTTTCGTAATGTGGCGGCGGATCGCGGGATTGCGGCGCGAAATGCGCCTTGGGACGAGGTTCAAAGTGGCGTACTGCCGCTGTTCGCGCAAGTCCCGCTTGGCCGGGTAGGCGAATTGGCTGAACTGGCCGATGCGGTCGCGTTCCTTGTTAGCCCTCTTGCAGGCTACATCACAGGCATCAACTTGCGCGTCGACGGTGGCTTTTCTCCCGTCTTGTAAAGCGTGCTGGTCGCGATCAATCCAGCCTTCCGAAAGACGGCCTTTGGAACCCACCTGCAACGGACGACGCCGCGTGGCGTTACGGTCAGGATATTGCCACAACCGAAGATTGTGACGCCACATGAATGGTCGCTTTGCCACTTGTCTCGTAATCGTTCGGTCTGACTGCGGTTAGCTCCTGCTTAACTGACATCGCGCTGTGATGATCGCAATGCCAACCCCGGGTGACCGGTCTGGGAAGTCGCAAGCCTAGTCGCTGCCCATCCCGACCGTCGCCTGTGGGCCGCTCATTTCGGTTCAGGCTGTTCGGTTAGGGCATCGCAGATGGCTCGAGGTCGGCCCGGTTCCGGTGGAGCATCTTACCGATTTACACCTACGCGAAATTGACTTACGCGTTTGACCAAAGGCCATTCAACATTGGCTCACAAAGGTGACGCAGACGAGGGAGATTTCGAAGCGGGTCAACAATAGGTAACCTGTTTGATCACTTCGTTCCCCGTTTGGACCCGTCCGCTGCGGTTGAGTGCGGCACTGTGCGGTTGAAAAACATTTCTCGTTCAATAGGTTATAGCGTAATCTGTTGAAATCAAAGAGCTTGCATCTTTCCGACGGATTCGACTTATAATCTGAAGGTCACAGGTTCAAACCCTGTTCCCGCAACTAAAATATCTCAAGATATAAAAGCCCTGCAGAGCGTCCTACGGGGCGCTTTTTGCATTACTGACTCTACATCAACGCCACAACAACACCAGACCGGAAAAACGGCAATGACGGGCATATGCGGGCATTGGCAGGCAATCGTGTCCCCAGCTGCGATCCGCAGAGTTGTTCAAGCGATCCGTGAGCGGTGCGCCGCCCCCACTTTTTGCCTGACCATGTGATCTGCGATTGGGTTGCCCATGTAGTTTTTCTTGGGAGGCGTGCTTGGAAGTCCATCGAGAGCACCATTTGCGGTCCGTGAGCCGGATGGAGGTTTTGGCCGGGCCGACGGGCCAGCGTCGCGGTCGGGTGCGATGAAGCGTCGGATAGACTCATCAACCGATGCCCGTCAGGTCGCGGAACTGGCGGCGGCCTTGCGGGCGGCTTTGTGATCTTCCCGTCCATACCATTGGCTGACAGGCGAATGGACATTCGCCAAGAGGCCGGGTGGCTCACCCACCACCGCGCCCGCGTGTCCGCCAAATCCTCTTTGGGCGAGGCGTTGAAATGCATCGCAAAATACTGGACTGGCCTTTGCCTCCTCATGGTCGATGGCCGGGTCGAGATAGACAACAACACCGTCGAGCGCACCATCCGCCCCATCGCACTGAATCGAAAGAATACCCTCTTCGCCGGTCACGACGCCGGTGCCGCAAACTGGGCCACTATCGCGTCACCGGTCGAGACCTGCAAACTCAACGCCGTCGAGCCGCACGCCAATCTGACCGCAACTCTCCAGGCCATTGTCAACGGGCATAAACAAAGCCAAATCGACGACCTGCTGCCATGCAATCATACCGCCAAGGTGTGATCGGCGCACCGCTTACAGAGATCGCCGGATAAGAAGCGTAGAAGTTGCACGCGATGGGCGGGATGGGGCAATCATAACAGGCTGTGGATCTGCGTGGCGTCGGTGGGAACCTCATATTCACTAACCTAGGATGGCGTTGAACCCCCAGTTCGGAGCTGGAAATCCGTGGGAGACATATCTTAGCTCGTTTGAATCTGCGGCCCTAAAAATTGAGGCGGTAGTTGTATCGGCAGAAGTTAAGACCCTGTGCAATCAACTTGCGTTTCGCGGCGGAACGCAATCGCCGTGCGCCCAACTCAACCCACCCACATAGCGCCCCTGTATCTGACCGGTGTCATCAAGAGTGAACAGATGCAACCAAAGATTGTCGAACAGGGATTTTACGCCGCCATGACGCACAAAGATATCGTTGATAGCGGCCTGCGGGGCCTCGACGATTACTGACAAACGTAGGGGTTCGTGCGCAAATTCCGCCCCGTCATGCACTGACTGCCAAGGCAGACCCGTGCGCAAAAGGCCGCCATTGCCTTCGACCACGCCAATGCCGCCTGTTACGTTGTGCAGCAGTTTGTTGCCGCCCCCAAAGGCCGCAGGGGCCACGGTCGAGCCGTAGTATTGCAGGCTGATCCAGCTTGCCACCACAACCGGGGCGGTCAGGATCAGTTCCAGCACGCCAAACCCCTTGTCCTGTCGCCAGTCATAGTCGTGCAGGAACGCCCGCCCACCAAGGTTTTGTGCGGCTGTGCGGCTGCGCGGGGCGGCGACAAAGGCACGGCAGCCCGCAAGGCCCCATTCGGGGCGCACTTCGGCCCAGTTTCGCGACCGTCCCGCGATGTTGCTGGCACGATCGGCGCGGGGCAGGCGCAGGGCACGCTCCCCACGAGCCATCAGCCCGGCAGCGGTCAGCCAGTGTCTGATATCGGCAATATCGTTTGCATGGGCTGGCGAGGGCGTGTCGTCGGCATAAACCAGCACATCATCGGTGGTGGTGTCATGCAGGCCTGCCACGAACAGCGTGTCATCGGGGATGGTAATGCCGCGCGCGGGCAGGCCCTGCCGCACCTCAAGATCGTTCAGCAAAGCGGCCAGCAACCGCGCGTTGACCTCGCCCGAATAGCCACCGCAGGCTCCACAATGCAACGCGCTGGCGTGAGGGTTATTGGTTACATTCGCGCCGTGTCCGGCCAGCAGGACAACACGGGCAAATCCGTCTGTCATCGACATCGCGCGCAGGACCATTTCCGCCGAGGCCAGTTTTTGATCGGTATTCAGTCCGGGCGATAACTGTGGTGCCGGATCACGCGGCAGATGTGACGCGCCCAAACCAAGAGCGTCGCGTACCAGTTTACCCGCATAAATCGGCCCGGTCGCCTCGACAAAGGCAAAGGATGACACGGCGGCCAGTTTGAACCGGCCCCAGGCGCGATTGGCGCGCGCAGTGATCCGCGCGCTTGCCTCGGCCCCCGGCTTGGGCGACAGGGCGCAGGATTTGACTGTCGGGTTCAGCAAGACCGGCAACCGGGCTTCGGGTACGTCAGAGGCGAAGGGAAGATGTTGCACAAAGACACCAAAGAAGCCTGCAAAGCCGATGGTCTGGATGCCGGGGTCCACGCTTTCCAGCGCGCGGCGGAACACCTCAGACCGCACGTCGATACATAAGGCCGCTTGCAGTAGTGGGCGCGTCTGCGTGGTAGCTTGGGCAGGTGCGGCAAAGGCCGCCGCCATGTCGCGCTGTGCGGCACGCTCGCATGCCTCTTGCAGAATAACGTCAATCACCTGATCGGGGGTCGGGTGCAAAGGTTGCGCATGAGCGGCCACGGCATCGGCCCAGTCTGAGGCGATCTTGTCTTTGTATTGGCCCAACAGGGCCACGTCCCACAGCAGCCGGATAACCAGCAAATCGGTGACGGCGCTGTCGGTGCCACCGGCCAGTTCGGCCAGCCACAGGTCATAGCGGGCATACTGACTCCAGCCGCCAAGCGACATCAAGGTGGCGTGAAACGCCGTGTCCAGCGCCGCGTCGGGCAAGCCCAGCCGGGACGTGGCCATTGCGAGTGCTTCGGCTGCGGTTGCCGGGGCAGCAGCAACAAAAGCCGCAAAGCCCGAAAGCCCTGCGATTTCAGGCGTCAGGTCATGGGCCGCAAAGCTGCGCCAAGCGGCATAGGCCGATGGTCCGGGTGCTATTGTCCACAGAGCCTGCCCCTTGTCGAAATGTCCCGCCGCCCAAGCGCTGAAGCGGTCGTTCACCACGGCGAGCCAGTCGATGCCGGATGCTTCTGCCGCCAGTTGTGCCACGTTTGGCAACCCCCGCTGCTGCGGAACCATTTTGTTGACGGCAGCCTTCAGCGCGGCAAGGCTCAACGGGCGATTGGTATCTGGGCATGCGGCAAGGGCAGACGTCAGATCAGCATCGGTGATCCGGCCATCCTTAATCCGCTTCAGATACCAGTCGCGCGGCTGCGTGACGGGCGTGCCCGCAATCCGCCCCAGACGCGCCGCCGTCATTGCCAAACTGTCGCCAGTCTGGCCCAAGTAGGGGTTGACTGCAACACTGGCGGCCAGCGGGAACAGCGGCGGGATCGCACGGGCGGCCGCATTGGCAGCAGCCATCAGTGCGGCACTCGGGATCAGATCAAAATCGGGGTGATGGATCATCATGATGGGGAACCTCGGGATGTTTGAATGGATCAGGCGCCGCGCGACGTCGACCAGCCGCCCAGCAGCCGGTCGAACACCGCATTGGCATAAAGCCCGTTTGTCAGATGCACGCGCAGGCCAGCCGCCGCCGGATGATGCGCCCAAAGTGGAAACAGCGCCTGCGCGACGGCGACCAGACCGAAACTCAGCACTGCCAGCACTATCAGCGCCCATTCCAGCGGACCCGGGGCCGGGGTGGCGGGCAGGGTTCCCTTGGTCAGTGCCTCGGCCGCCGCCTGTAGCGCGAAGTAGCCCAGCGATGCTGCCAGCGCATAGATCACTGTCGCGCGCGTCAGCGCCTTGGGCGCGGAGCCTGCTAGCCCTTGCGCAATCAGATAGGCCACGCCAAAGATCAGGATAGCCCCCAAAGCAATCGCTTGCGCAGACTTGTGGTCGAACCCGGTCGCTATCCCAAACCCCAGCGTCATCAACGCATAGATGGCAATCGCCGCCAGAAACGCCTGCCCCACTTTTGCCCCGGAAGGTACTGCAATCGGCCCTGGCCTGCGCACCAGTGCCACGGCATCAACAGCACCACCCGAGCCCAAAAAGGCATGCGCCTTGTAGAGCGAATGGGCGACGACGTGCAGCAGCGCCAGCGGGAACAGCGCAAGTCCGCATTGCAGTACCATGAACCCCATCTGCGCCACGGTGGACCAAGCGAGCGAGGTTTTGACCGCCGATTGTGTCAGCATCACCATGCCGCCAAAGATCGCCGTAAACCCGCCCAGCATGACCAGCACTGCCAGCACGCCGGGGGCGATTAGCATCACATCGGCAAACCGGATCATCAGAAACCCGCCTGCGTTGATCACGCCAGCATGGAGCAGGGCCGATACCGGGGTCGGCGTTTCCATCACCTCGGTCAGCCAGCCGTGGGTGGGAAATTGCGCTGACTTCAGCACGGCCGCCAGTCCGATCAGCGCTGCACCCCAAGCCGCAGCCGTCGGAGCCATACCAGCCCGCGCCGCGTCAAGGATCGTCGCAATATCGCCGCTGCCAAATCCGCGCCACAAAATAAGTGCTGCAGCGACAATCACCAGATTGGACAATCCTGATGTGACCAGCTTCTTGCGCGCGGCACGGCGCGCTTGCGGACGGTCGGGGTAAAACAGCAGCAGCTTATGCAGGCTTAGGCTGGTGGCGATCCATGCCAGCACCAGTTGTACCAGATGTCCCGCCATCACCAGCAGCAAGACGGCGGCCAGCGTGGCGCACATCCAACCCATGAATGCGCCCTGCCGCGCCTCGCCGTCCACATAGGTGGCCGCATAGCGCAGCACGACCCAACCGATAAAGCTGACCAAGCACAGCATTACAGCGCTGACCACATCCAGCCGCACGGACAGACCGGGCAGAAGGTTTGCCGTAGATGGCCCGCGCGTGATCAACAGCGCCACCGCACCCAAGGCTACACCCATCGCGACGATCCCTGCGGCCTCAGCCGCTTTTGCAACCCCAGCGGGGCGTCGTCCGGGTCGCACAAAGCCCGTCGCCGCCCCGAGGATCAGAAACAGCGGGGCTACGTAGATAATCAAGGCTGTGATCACAACTGCGTCCTTTCATGTATGGCCTTAGCCTGGGTGGTAGCTGCGCTGCGGCAAGGTGTAAAATACATTGTTTGTCTAAAACCGTTCGTATAAATGAAACAAATGACCGATCTCAATTATCACCATCTTCACCTGTTCCGTGCCGTGGCCCATGACGGCAACCTGACCCGCACTGCCGAAAAGCTGCACCTGTCGCAATCGGCGATCTCGGTGCAGATCCGCAAGCTGGAGGACCGGCTGGGCCATCTGCTGTTTGATAGGCGCGGTCGGCAGTTGCACCTGACCGAAGCCGGGCGCATCGCCCTTGACCATGCCGACGCAATCTTTGCCGTCGGCGATGAACTCCTCGGCACCCTGCGAGATGCCGGGCGTGGGCTACAGGTGTTGCGGGTGGGCGCGCTGGCCACCTTGTCGCGCAACTTTCAGTTGGGGTTTTTGCGCCCGGTGCTGGGACAGCCGGGGACCGAGGTGATTTTGCGCTCTGGCAGTTTGTCAGAATTGTTGTCCCTGTTGGAGACACTTAACCTTGACGTGGTGCTGACCAACCAGCCGCCGCAGCGCGACGCGACAACACCGTTCGTGTCGCACCGGCTGGCAGAACAGCCTGTCAGTCTGGTGGGCACGCCAGCCCGCCTGAAAGCGACGACCAGCCTGGCGCAGCGTCTGGCAACCCTGCCAATCATTCTGCCCAGCACCAACAGCTCGATCCGCATCGGGTTTGACGCGCTGGTTGCGCAATTGGGCATCCGGCCCAGCATTGTGGCCGAGGTCGACGATATGGCGATGATGCGCCTTTTGGCGCGCGAGGATGCAGGGCTCGCGGTTCTGCCACTGATCGCCATCAAGGACGAGTTGGAACTGGGCATCCTGATCGACGCCGAACGTTTGCCGGGTATTTCCGAGACCTTTTACGCCGTCACGCTGGACCGCCGGTTTCCCAATCCAATGCTGCAACGGCTGATCAGCCCTGCCGCTGAAAGCTGAGGCTCCTACAGCGAATAGCTCTGCCCTAATTGCAAAGGCCCGAAATGCCGAGTTCATATTGGCTTCGGTCGCTACCAGCCAACTTTTTCATTTGAAAATGACGAAATGGTCATCTGGTCGACCGCGTGTTGTTAATCTTTTGGTGTACCGGATGAATACCGGAATCGGCCGAAAGGCGATTGAATGCTGGAACGCCAAGTCGGCGTCCTGGTAAAACAGAAAGTACGATGAAAATATTGGTGATCGAAGACGAGCCCAAGACCGTCGCCTACCTTGCGAAGGGGCTGCGCGAGAACGGCTATGTTGTCGATCACGCGGGTGATGGCGGGTTGGGCGCGCACATGGCGGTGATCACCCGCTACGATCTGATCATTCTGGATGTGATGCTGCCAGAACTTGATGGCTGGGGTGTGTTGAAGGAGTTGAAAGAGCGCAGGGTCAGCACGCCGATCCTGTATCTGTCGGCACGCCATGACGTGCAGGACCGGGTGCGGGGCATCGAGCTTGGGGCGGAAGACTATCTGGTCAAGCCCTTTGCCTTTAGTGAGCTGCTGGCGCGGGCGCGCGCAATCCTGCGCCGTCGCGCGGGCAATTCTGCGCCGTGGGCGGACAGCCCGGAAAGCGACGGTGTTTCAGGTGGCCGATCTTAAACTGGATCTGGAGCGGCACCGGGCTGTGCGGGCGGGCAAGTCGCTTGATCTGACCCAGAAAGAGTTCCTGCTGCTGGCGCTTCTGATGCGGCGGGCTGGCGATGCCTTGTCGCGAACGATCATCGCCGAACAGGTTTGGGACATTAATTTTGAAAGCGATTCCAACATCGTAGATGTGCATATGCGGCGGCTGCGGCTGAAGGATCGATGATCCGTCTTAGCACAAGCTGATCCCCACGGTGCGCGGGATCGGGTATCGGATGCAATTACACTGGACTTGTAAGCCATCAGGGGCTGTCTGACGGCGGCCCCTGAAATACCTCTCACCCAGAGTCCCGATCAAAAACGGTTTATCCTTGTTGGCCAATCTGTGCCACATCTGGGCAACCGCGACGGCCCTAATATGCCCTGCAGATGGAAAGGCTTGACATGACCGCTGTGCGCACTGGCCTTGCCGCGATTCCGCGCGGGATTTGGGTTTTGGGGTTTGTCAGCATGCTGATGGATATCTCTTCCGAGATGATCCACAGCTTGCTTCCGCTGTTCATGGTCACCGTGCTGGGGGCCAGTGCGTTGACCGTCGGCCTGATCGAAGGGCTGGCCGAGGCGACGGCGCTGATCTCCAAAGTGTTCTCCGGTGTGCTCAGCGATTGGTTCGGTCGCCGCAAGGGACTGACATTGCTTGGTTATGGCATTGGTGCAATCACCAAGCCGCTGTTTGCCATGGCCCCCAGCATCGGAATTGTGCTGACCGCACGGCTGCTGGACCGGGTTGGAAAAGGCATCCGGGGTGCGCCGCGTGATGCGCTGGTGGCCGATATCGCGCCGCCACATCTGCGCGGTGCGGCGTTTGGCCTGCGCCAGTCGCTGGATACGGTCGGGGCCTTTGCCGGGCCGTTGCTGGCTGTGGGGCTGATGTTGTTGTGGCAAAATAACTTTCAGGCCGTGTTCTGGGTTGCCGTGATCCCGGGCGCGCTTGCAGTTTTACTACTGGCCTTTGGCGTACAGGAACCGCCGCCGCAAAACGTGACCAAGCGCACAAACCCGATCCAGCGCGCCAACCTAAAACGGCTGGGCACCGAATACTGGCGCGTCGTGGTCATAGGTGCGGTTTTCACATTGGCGCGGTTCAGTGAGGCATTTTTGATCCTGCGCGCGCAGCAAAGCGGAATTGCCATCGCACTGGTGCCCTTGGTGATGGTGGCAATGAATGTGGTCTATGCAGCTTCCGCCTATCCATTTGGCAAACTGTCGGACCGCATGAGCCACGCCAAACTGCTTGCCCTTGGGCTGGTGATCCTGATCGCCGCCGATCTGGTGCTGGCCTCTGGGGCACATTGGGCCGTGGTTTTGGCGGGGGTTACTTTGTGGGGGTTGCACATGGGCATCACCCAAGGGTTGCTGGCCACCATGGTAGCCACCACCGCACCGGCCGACCTGCGCGGCACGGCTTACGGATTTTTCAACTTGATGAGCGGACTGGCCCTGCTGCTGGCCAGCGCTATCGCTGGGCTGCTGTGGGATCAGTTTGGGGCGGAGGCCACGTTTCTTGCTGGCGCGGCAGTCGCCACCGTTGCCTTGGGGCTGCTGGTGATGTTCAAACCCAAGGCCGCAGCAACTGCGACGGAGATGGATCATTGAGCTTGAGGTGGCTGTTCGGCTCCGGTCGCAGTGCTTATAGAATTTGTAGCATCGTTCCGACGCATGAGTATGTCAGGCATCCGGCTATGTCCGGCGCGGTGGCCAAAGTATAAAGTGCCAAAAAACTTTCATCGGCGACCCTTGTTCGTGCAGCATCGAAAGACACAAGATAAGGGCCGTTCCTTCACCCCTCACGCTCGGGGTTGAAGCGCAGAAGGCGAAGAGCGTTCAGCGTGACCAGTACGGTTGCCCCGGTATCGGCAAGAATGGCGATCCAAAGGCCGGTCATCCCGAGGATTGTCGTCACCAGAAACACCGCTTTCAGCCCCAGCGAAATCGTCACGTTCTGGCGGATATTACCCATCGTGGCCCGTGCCAGCCGCACCATCGCCGCCACATCCGTCACCCGGTTGCGCAGCAGGGCGGCGGCGGCGGTTTCCAACGCCACATCTGTCCCAGACCCCATTGCCACGCCTACTGAAGCCGCCGCCAGTGCCGGGGCGTCGTTGATGCCGTCTCCGACCATTATCACGCCGCCGACTGCCACCATCGTCTTGATCTCGTTCACTTTATCCTCGGGCAGCAGTTCTGCGCGATGCTCCATCCCCAGCAGTCCCGCAATCGCGGCCGCGGTACGGGCATTGTCGCCAGTCAGCATCACCGATGTCACGCCCATGGCTTTCAGTTGCCGCACGCCTTCGATGGCATCGGCGCGCGGCTCGTCCCGCATGGCAATCAGCCCGAGCGCCAGTTTCTCACGAAACACGACAACCACGGTCTTGCCATCTTCCTCCATCTCTGCGGCCCGGCGCATGCCGAGACCGTCAAGTGCACCCATTTCGGAGGCGTAGCGCGGCGAGGAAACCCATGCCGGTACGCCGCCGACCATGGCTTCCACGCCCTTGCCAATTAAAGCTTTCGCGCCGGTTGCGGGCAGGGGTGCTACCTTGCCTTCCTCCGCCCGGCGCAAGATCGCCTCGGCCAAGGGGTGGCTGGAGCCGGTCTCAATCCCGGCGGCTATTGCCAACAGTTCGGCTTCGGTGGCTCCTAGCGCAATCACATCGGTCACGGCGGGGCGCCCGACGGTCAGCGTGCCGGTCTTGTCGAAGGCCACGCGAGTGGTGCGGGCGGCAGCCTCAATCACCGCCCCGCCCTTCAGCAGGATGCCGCGCTTGGCCCCTGACGACAGTGCCGACGCAATCGACGCGGGCACCGAAATGACCAGTGCACAGGGGCAGCCGATCAGCAGCAAGGCCAGCGCGCGGTAAATCCAGGTGTCCCAGTCTGCCCCCGTGGTCAGTGGCGGGATGATCGCCACCAACACAGCCAACCCAACAATAGCGGGCATGTAGATGCGGCTGAAACGGTCGATGAACCGTTCGGTTGGTGCGCGAGCGGTCTCGGCCTCCTCCACTAGCGTGATGATCCGCGAGATGGTGTTGTCCTCGGCTGTCTTGGTCACAGTGATGCGCAAAACCGCTTCGGCATTGATCGAGCCTGCAAACACCGCATCGCCCGGCCCCTTGGTCTTGGGCATGGATTCGCCCGTGACCGGGCTTTCATCAACGCCGGAGGTGCCTTCGGCAATCTCACCATCGGCAGGAATACGGCTCCCGGGCCGGACCAGCACCCGCTGGCCAATTTCCAATGTGGCGGCGTCCACTTCGCGCGTTGTGCTATTTTGTTCGATGATCGCGGTCTTCGGTACCAGATCGGCCAAAGCGCGGATCGACGCGCGCGCCTTGTCGGCTGCCACACCTTCAAGCACCTCGCCCACGGCGAACAGGAACACCACCAGGGCGGCTTCCTCCGCAGCCCCGATGAACAAAGCACCAATCGCGGCGATGCTCATCAGCGCCTCGATGGTGAAGGGAATACCCGCGCGCAGGGCCGCAAAGGCATGGACGGCGACCGGGGCGACCCCGATGACGCAGGCGGCGATAAAGGCATAGTTGGCCAGCGTCTCTGAGCCGAACAACTTCACAGCCCAAGCCGCAGCCAACAAAATGCCCGTGCCGATCACCAGCTTGCCCTTTGACGTTTGAAACCAGCGCTTGTCGTGGTCTTTCGGATCAGTGGCATGGCTGTGCCCCGGTCCGCCATGGCCGGGGTCTGACGGGGCGTTTGCCTTGGGTGCGGTTGAGTGCGTAGCAGCGGCCGTAGCAGCCGAAGCAGGGCCATGATCGTGCCCGGCGTGGTCATCACCCGCATCATTTTCAGCCTCTGGCACCACGAACGCCTTTTTACGCGCAACCGGCGATCCTTTGGACGCGATGCCGAAGCCCAGCTTTTTCACCGCTGCTTCCACCGCTTCGCGTGGCGTGCGACTGGCATCGAGATTGAGCGTCAGACGTTCCGATATCACGCCAACTTGCACATCAGCGACTCCGGGCAGCCTGTTCAGGGCTGTGGTGATCTTGGCGGCGCAACTGGCGCAATCCATGCCGGTGACAGTCCAGTCGCAGCGTTCGCCTGTCTCATTCGCGTCCATCGTAACCCTTTCGGCCGCCATAAGGGGCGGAGCTTGTATCCATCGAGTCGCGGGTATAACTTCTCTAGCAACTAGAGGTTCAAGAGGTTTCTCATGCTGACGATCGGAAAGTTAAGCGAAGCTGCTGGTGTCAAAGTGCCAACCATCCGCTATTACGAACAAATCGGGCTTTTACCCGCAGCTGATCGGTCCACAGGCAACCAGAGGCTATATGGCTCTGCGGCGGGCGACCGGCTGGCCTTCATCCGCCACGCCCGCGATCTTGGTTTTCCGTTGGAGGCGATCCGCGATCTGCTGGGGATGTCGGACCGTCCAGACCAGCCTTGCGCTGCGGTGGACAGCATCGCAAAGGCGCAGCTTCTGGCAGTCGAAGGCAGGATTGCGCGGTTGATGGCGCTCAAATCCGAACTGGAACGCATGGTGGCACAATGTGCTGGCGGAAGCGTCGCCGATTGCCGGGTGATCGAATGTCTGGGCAGCCACGCGCATTGCACCACCGACCATGGCCGCGAATTGGCCGAAGTGTCGGAATGACCGCGCTGCCGATGCACGGACTTAGGCCTTTGCCGCAATAGCTGGGCATGTCTCTGCCGATCACCGCCTGCGTGATGGTCCAGAAACCTGCGTCAATGACCGGTCCTTCAAGCCCGAACAATGGCGGCAGCACCGTCAGAAAAAGCCACGCGTAGCTGAAGAAGATCAGGATCTGGAACACGGAATTGAAGGCGACCAAGGCAGCACTATACTGCCCATCGCCACAGGTAAGCCCGTTCCAGATCAGCACCATGGCGATGCAGCGGGCGAGGCCGATCAGGATCAGCCCGGTCATCTATTTCGGGCTGTCATGCAGGAAGATCACCGCGAGTGCGCACATCAGAACCGGGCCGATCACCCAGTTTTGCAGCTGACCTGCCCCCCGGAAACGCCCTAACTTTAATGTAGAGTCTGCCCAACCCTGAAGGAGCAGACGAATGCGAAAGAGCCGTTTTACCGAGACGCAGATCATCGGGATGATCAAGGAG
>NZ_JAFCTX010000063.1:0-14260 GCF_049896245.1 Cypionkella sp. TWP1-2-1b2
CGTACCAAGCCCTCTGGACCGCCGTCGGTGCAGTCTGCGATCTATTCCATAGCCAGGAATGCAGAAACTACTTCAAAGCCGCAGGATATGGTCCCGATTGAAGGTGACTTGCTCTAAGGGCCGCAACCGAGGATTTCAGCCTTGGCACGACAGGCGCAGGATTTGGTGCTGCAACCGGATATTGGAAGGGCGGGCTTGGCTCTGCTTCGCTGGTCTTGCCCTCTGGTCTGACCGTGGGCGCGCTGGTGGCGGTAAATGCTTTGGGCGCGGTGACGGTGAACGACGGCCCGCATTTCTGGGCCGCCGCATGGGAGCGCCACCGCGAGTTCGGCGGCCTTGGCCCCAGCCCTCAACTCGCGGCTTTCGATGCCCCGCTTCCGCGCAAGCGGATGGGCGAGGCCACCACCATCGCCATTGTCGCCACCGACGCCACGCTGACCCAAGCTCAGGCGCAACGCATGGCCACCGCCGCGCATGACGGTATGGCCCGCGCTATCGTGCCGTCGCACACGCCGCTGGACGGCGATCTGATCTTTGCCGCCGCGACCGCAGAAAAGCCCTTGGCCGACCCGTTGACCGACACGTTCCAACTCGGCCATGCCGCAGCAATCTGCCTTGGCCGCGCCATCGCCCGAGCGATCTATGAAGCGACGCCGATGGCAGAAGATTTGCAGCCCTGCTACCGCCAGCACCACGGTGGCTAGGCTACCACCGCTTCAGCGCCGCCTCATCCTCATCCCGCGCCGCGACCCATTCCGCACCATCCACTGACAGCTCCTTCTTCCAGAACGGTGCGCGGGATTTCAGATAATCCATCAGAAACTCCGCCGCCGCAAAGGCATCCGCCCGGTGCCGCGCTGCGGTGGCGACCATCATGATCGCCTCACCGCCCGTCAGTCTGCCATAGCGATGCACCACCAAAGCATCGACCAAAGACCATCGCGCTTTGGCTTCATCAACCATGCCTGCGATCGCCTTTTCGGTCATGCCCGGATAATGCTCGATCTCCATCGCGGCCAAAGCGCCAGCATTGTCGCGCACCAACCCCGTGAAGGTGACAACCGCCCCCGCCCCCGCGACCCGCGCCGCAAAAGCGTTGGTAAGCGCGCCCAGATCAAACGGCTCGGCCTGCACCGACACCTGCATCTCAGCCACCGGTCATTGGCGGGAAAAACGCGAGTTCGCGCACGCCAGCCAAAGAAGCCTCAAAGCTGGACAATTCCTGATCCACCGCCACCCGCAAGCTTGCCAGATCGCCAAATGCCCAGTCATAGCGTTCTTCGCGCGCGCGCAATTCGGTGATCAACTCCATCACCGTGGCAGCACTGCTCTCAATCCGCTCACGCGGCACTCCGATCCGCTCCCGCACCCAAGCGAAATACAGCACGTCGATCATTTGTCTTCCCGCAGAAACGGCAGGGCTTTGCGGAAGTAATCCAGGCCCGTCATCGCAGTCAGAAACGCCGCAATCCACATCAGCACCAGCCCGGCATCGCCTGCCACGCTTGCGCAATCACGCTTGCCACAGGCGCGGATCGGATCGGCCAGCCCCTGCATCACCGCATCGGTATACTGCTGGGGCGTCATGCCATGCATCGCCACCCCGTTGAGGTATTCCAACCCGGTGCCCAAGAAAAGCACCGCAATCGCCACCATTTGCGCCGTGGTCTTCCACTTTGCCAACTTGGTGACTTTCAGCAGCCCAGCCTTGGCCCCCAAAAATTCGCGCAGGCCCGACACGAAAACCTCGCGAAACAAGATCACCGTCGCGGGCAGTATCAGCCACGGGTTCATCCCCGAATATCCCGTCAGCACCAGTATCGCGATCACCACCATCGCCTTGTCCGCAATCGGGTCCAGCATGGTGCCGAACTTGCTTTCCTGCTTCCACAGCCGGGCAAGGTAGCCATCAAACCAATCGGTAATCGCGGCCCCCACAAACAGCGTCAGCGCGAACCAATCCGCCCAAGGCCGCTGGAAATACAGAAACATCAGCGGCACGCCGGGGGCAGCCAGCAAACGCATCACCGTCAGAGTGTTTGGGATCGACCATTTCATCCGCCAAGTCGTAGCCCAAATCTGGCATCGGGGGGAAGCGGCAATTCCGACAGGATACATGCAGAAAAGCGCCTATCCGCCGAAAAATCGGGCAAATATATCAGGCGGGCACCGGAGCCCAGATCACATCGTCAATCCGCGCAGCCCCCGTCGCCAGCATCACCAGCCGATCAAACCCCATGGCAACGCCACTGGCGGCAGGCATGATCGCCAAAGCGGCCAGAAAATCCTCATCTACAGGATAACGCTCGCCATACACCCGCGCCTTTTCGTCCATCTCCAACTCAAAGCGGCGGCGCTGTTCTTCAGGGTTGGTCAACTCGCCAAACCCATTGGCGAGTTCAACCCCACACGCATAAACCTCAAACCGCTCCGCCACCCGCGCATCATCGGGGTGCTTGCGCGCCAAAGCCGCCTCGGCGCTGGGGTATTCATCCAGAATAGTGATCCGCCCCATCCCAAGATGCGGCTCCACCAGTTCCCCCAGCACGCGGCTTAGCATGTCCGACCAAGTGTCATCCGCCGCCACCCGCAGCCCCACCCGTGCCAATTCCCCGGCCAACACTTCCGCTATCGGTTCGCCATCCGCGCCAATCGAGGCCAGCAAATCCACCCCGGCATAACGCATAAACGCCTCAGCCACCGACAACCGCTCTGGCTCGGCGAACGGATCGCAAACCTTATCGCGAAACCGCAAAATCCCGCCACCGATCCCTGCCGCCAACCGACAGAATGCGACGACATCATCCATCAGCACTTCGTAAGGCTCACCCACCCGATACCACTCCAGCATGGTAAACTCAGGCGAATGCAAAGCCCCCCGCTCGCGGTTACGCCAAACATGCGCAAACGCCGCAATCCGCACCTCCCCCGCCGCCAGCAATTTCTTCATCGCAAACTCGGGCGAAGTATGCAGATACATCGCCCGCCCGACCCCATCATTGCCGATGGCCGTCGTCATAAACCCATGCAGATGCGCCTCATTGCCGGGGCTTAACGCCAAAGCCGCCGGGTCCACCTCAACAAACTCCCGCTCTGCCAGCCACACCCGCAGCACCGCCTGTATCCGGTTGCGCGCCAGCAAAATCCCGCGCCTGTCGGCATGCCGCGCCGGATGCCACCACGCCATTTCGCTATTTTCGCCTGCCATCTGGAGATTTCCGATCAAACGCGCTAAAGCCACCGCAACGCTTTCGCCCAATACCTGTTGGGCCATTCAAGAACAAGGAACCACCCTGTGAAAGTCATCGCCTCCTCTTTGCGCAAAGGCAATGTCGTCGAGATGGACGGCAAACTTTACGCCGTGCTGAAAGCCGAAAATTTCCACCCCGGCAAAGGCACCCCCACCACTTCTGTCGATATGCGCCGGATCTCGGATGGCGTGAAAGTGGCCGAACGCTGGCGCACCACCGAGATGGTGGAAAAGGCCAATGTCGATGACCGCGAATACGACTTCCTCTATGAAGACGCCGAAGGCTTCCACTTTATGGAGCCGACCACTTATGAGCAATTCGCCGTCCACCCCGATGTGGTTGGCGATGATAAAGCCTTCCTGACAGACGGCCTCAAAGTTTACCTCAAAACCTACGACGGCGTCGCCATCGCGCTGGAACTGCCGCAGCGCGTCAATGTCGAGGTTGCCGAGACCGAGCCGGTGGTCAAAGGCCAAACCGCCTCGTCCTCCTACAAACCCGCGATCTGCACCAATGGCGTGCGCGTGATGGTGCCGCCGCACATCGGCCCCGGTGCCCGCATCGTGATCAACACCGAAGATTACTCCTACTACGGTCGCGTTCAGGATTAAGCAGCCCCGCATTGCAAAAGCCCGCCCGCACCCCGCGGGGCGGGCTTTTTCATGTCCAGCGCCCAAATGATCTGACACATCCGCTTGCGCAGGATGGGGTGCCGCTGGACCAAATCTCAGCAAAACTGGCGCGCAACCACAACATATTGTGGGAAATGCGCCAAAAATCGCCCGTGACCACAAGTCACTCCCCGCTGGGAAGACTTTTCCGCTGAAATCTAAGGCGCGCCCAAACGCAAACCACCACAAAGTTCATTTCATCTTGGCACAAATATCCTGGGGGTAGTCATTGTTTTCGCCATTGGTTCGAGAAACAAATGACTGGGGGGCTAGCCCCCGGCTTGGCCCGCATCCCCCATCATCCCTTGCCCAAATCATCCTCAATATACGCCCGCACGATCTCATCAAAACTATCCTCGGCCCGAAATCCCAAAGCCTTCGCGCGGCTCGCCGCAAACCGCCTCGGCCAACTCTGCACAATCGCCCATACCGCCGGGTCCGGCACATCGCGGATCAGTGCCGCCACATCCGGCCCCGCCGCCCGCGTCAAAGCCGCAATCTGTTCCCCCACCGTCACCGCCACCCCCGGCAAAGTCAGATTGCGCCGCAAGCCCACAGCGCCCAAATCCAACTCCGCCGCATGCAGAAAAAACCCCACCGCCGCGCGCGGGCTGGCCATCGTATGCAACCAATCCCGCGCGACTGGCAGATCGGCGGGCAAGCCATTCAACGGCTCACGGATGATACCGGAGAAGAAACTCGACGCCGCCCGATTGGCTTTACCCGGTCGCACACAGATTGTCGGCAGCCGCAGCCCGATGCCGTCAAAGAAGCCGCGCCGGGAATAATCTGACAACAACGCCTCGCCAATCAGCTTTTGCACGCCATAAGACGAATGTGGCGTCGGCGCGAAATCATCCGGTATTTCCTCCGGGAACGGCCCGCCAAAAACGGCGGTGGTCGAGGCATAAACCACCCGAGGCGCATAGCCCGCCAGCCGCACAGCCTCAAACAAAGCGCGCGTGCCATCGACATTCACGCCGTAGCCCAGATCGAAATTTGCCTCCGCCTCACCTGACACAACTCCGGCCAGATGGAAAATCATCTCTGGCCGATGCGAGATCAGCGCCGCTGCCACCCCCGGCTGCGATAAATCCCCCACCAGCGCCAGATGCGGGGCTTCCACCTCAGCCACCGCAATGTCATGCAAAATCAGCTGGCTGATTGGCTTGCCCTGCACCTGCCCCTGCGCAAGCAAAGCCGCCGTCAGCTTGCGGCCAATCATCCCAGCCGCACCCGTGATCAAAATCCGCATCAAAGCCCCCTGTTTGTCCGCAGCAAAGCACGCCAGCCCGCAAAACCCCAACAGCAAAATGACATCTCCCGTCACCCCAGCAAGATCGCTTGCCGGATGCCACAACCCGGCTATTCTGCCGCTATGTTGCAGATATTTCGATCAGCCCTTTGCAAGATTGTGCTAGCTGGCCTGCTGGCAGCCATCCCGCCCGGGGCCCATGCCGAATTGCGCGCGGTTTTGGTCGGCGTCAGCGATTACCTCACCTTGGATGCGGACCTGAAAGGCCCCGCCAATGACGTGCGCCTGATGGCCGAGGTGCTAACCGCGCGCGGCATCCCAGCCACTGAAATCGCGGTGCTGACCGCTGATCCCACCGACCTGCCTGCCGGAGTGACCACCGATATTCCAACCAAGGCCCACATCATGGTGGCACTCGCCAATGTCTCAAGCCGCGCCCAACCCGGCGATACAGTGGTGTTCTACTTTTCAGGCCACGGCGCACAGGCCCCCGATCAAAGTGGCGATGAGGGCGGGGGTTATGATGAGATTTTCCTGCCCTCTGATGCCGCTGGCTGGAGGGGCGATGTCGGTGCCGTTGAAAATGCCTTGTTCGACGATGAACTTCAGGCTTGGGCGCAGCCCCTGCTGTCACGCGGCATCAAACTGATCGGCCTGATCGACGCCTGCCATTCCGACACCGGATTTCGCAGCCTGCCAAACAGCGCAGGCGTGGCGCGCGGGCTTAGCCCAGCAGACCTGCACATCCCAGACACCGCTCCTTCCGCCCCAACCAATAGCACCCCAGCCCTGAGCGGCGATTTTGTGTTCCTCTATTCCTCACAATCCGACCAACGGTCTTTTGAATATCCCGTCGGCACCTCAGGCCTCTGGCAAGGTGCCTTCACCCGCCAACTCGCCGAGGTGTTGCGCAGCAGCCCCAAGGCCCCGTGGGCGCAAGTTCTCGCCGCCACAGCAGCCTCCATGCAGCAGGGCAGCACAGCGCAAATGCCCGATGGCGAAGGCCCGATGCTGGCCGAAACCCTGTTTGGCACCCCGGCACCGCAGCGCTTTCCGGTTCAAGATGGCATCCTGCAAGCGGGCCTGCTGCAAGGGCTGAACCCCGGCGATGAACTCTCGCTTTACGCATCCCCCGAAGGTGGCGCGGCCATTGCGCAAGTGACCCTGATCCAAGTGAACGCCCGCAGCAGCACCTTGCCACAAGGCACGCCCAATGCCGCTTGGGCCAAGCGCGACCAGCCCGCAGCGCCACCCTCGTTGCAGCTTGCGCCTCCGCAGATTGCCGATCCAAACGACGGCTTTGACTATGCGCCATGGATCGCGGCGCTAGTGCAATATCCAAATCAGGGCCCCGCCGATCTTACCCCAATCCTGACCCAAGGCACCCTCGCCCTCGCAGGCCCAGACGGCCAACTTGATCCGCAAGGCCCAAACTCCACCCCGCGCGTCACGCTGCAAGACGACGAAACCACAGCCTTAGCCCTTAAGCGCACATTGACCGCAGCCGCCCACAACCTGCGCCTGCGCCGTCTGCTTGCCTCTGTCGCCGGACGCAGCCTGACCGCGCAATCGCCATTGAAACTCGATTGGCAGCGCAAAGCGACGACGGGTTGCGCCAACCCCGGCCAACCCGAAGCGATTGACCCAGCCAAAGGCGTGCAGCCCTGCGATCAGCTTTGGCTGACATTCCAAAACAGCTCTGGCCGCGATCTGGATGTCTCGATCCTCTATTTCAACGCCGATTTCAGCATCACCCCGCTTTGGCCCAGGCAAGGCCTGTCCAACCGCCTCGCCGCTGGGGAAACCGGGCGAGCAGGTTTCCAGATTGACCAGAACTCACCCCCCGCTGATGAGGATATCCTCGTGCTGGCCATTCAGGTTGAACCCGGTGCCGCCCGCGTCGATCTGACCCTGCTCGCCGATCCTGCCGCCACCCGAGGCGCGGGGGATTGGTATTCCAACCGTCTGAACCCCGACACCACCACCCGCAGCTTTTCCACCAAACCCGCACCATTGCTGATGATCCGCCAAGCCGTGCGGGTTCGCCCCGCGCCACAGAAACCCCCGCCACAGGGAGATGAATGATGATAAAAGCAACCGTGACCGCACTGGCCCTGCTCCTGGCAGGCCCCGCCTTGGCCGAGGTCAACCCGGATTTCAAACCGAGCCAGCCCTCGGCCTTCGCTTGGGCGAAAAGCGGCGCCAAGGCGGCTTATGAGGCCAAAGCCGCAACAGGTGGCAAGGTGCTGGGCGGCAAAGTCTCGGCCGATGGGGCGTGGCCATGGCAGGTGGCGCTGCTGGTCGGTGGTGCGCCTGTCGGGCCAGATGCGCAGTTTTGCGGTGGCAGTTTGATCATGGAAGACTGGGTGCTGACGGCGGCCCATTGCGTGCATATGCAGGACGCGCAGGGCAACTGGGGCGATCTGGACCCGAAGGATATTTCGGTGATGCTGGGCAGCAATATCATCGCGGCGGGCAAGGGTGAGGTGATCGCGGTGAAAGGGGTGTTTCGGCACCCCGATTACGTCGGCACCGGGTTTGACTTTGATATCGCGCTGTTGAAACTCGCGCGCGCGCCTCGGCTGCCGTATCAGGTGGTTCAGGTGCCAGACGCAGCCTTTGGCGATGAACTGGATCAGCCGGGGGTGGTGACAGTGGTGACCGGCTGGGGCTTGGTAGAGGGCGGCGGGCATCCCGAGGCTTTGCATGAGACGGAGATTCAGATGCTCGACCGGGGGCTGTGCAATCAATCTTTGATGGCGGCACGGACAGAGGCGGCGGCAGAGGGGTTTGGCTATGCGGCGGGGATTCTCAGTTTGCGGGATGAGGATGCCTATCAGATCTGGGATGAGCTGGTCGGTCGCGCGCCGCCGCCGATGAGTGAGAATATGCTATGTTCCGGCACGTTCGAGGGCGGCAAGACCGCCTGTTCGGGCGACAGTGGCGGGCCTTTGGTGGTGCCGCTTGAGGATGGGACCTATATTCAGGCCGGGATTGTGAGCTGGGGGCTGACCGCGAAATCGGGTGAGGGCTGCGAAGAGAAGGCACTGTTTTCGGCCTATACGAAGACCGCGAAGTTCGTGCCTTGGCTGGATCAGGTGATCGGCGAAAATCCCTGAGAATTTCAAGGCCCCGAGTTGGGATCTTAGACAAGAGTATTTGTTATCAATTTTTATGAAATCTTGGTAAGGAATTACTGGCACTTTGCGCTGCCAGATGACAACGACACAGGTCACGCAGACAAATCATCCAGTGTCATGCCCGAGGCTTCTGCCAGTTTGCGCAGGGTAGCGATGGAGCCTTGTTTGCGCCCGGTTTCAATCTCGGCCACCGTCACGCGGTTGACGCCTGCGCGCAGGGCAAGCTCGGCTTGGGTTAGACCTCGCAGGTCACGGTAGACGCGTAAAGCATTGTCGCCATTCAGCAGGCGGTTGGCGTAGGCGGCGGGGATCGGTTCTTCCTGCCTCGAAGCCAGTGCAGCCTTGGCGCGGTCATAGGCTTGCAGATCGGCTTGATCCTCGGCTGCGGCGCGCAGGCGGTCGTATTCGGCGCGGGGGATGGATACCATTTCCGTAGTGCCGTCTGTTGACTTTGGCAATGTCGCGGGCCGCCACGATTTCCAGAACTGCCAAGACATGGCTTAGACCTCTATATTCACGTGCAGCAGTCCGCGTGACTTCGAATTATCAGCAATTTGCGACCGGTCGAGCTTCATGTAGCTTAAAGCTACATTGGTTTCTACTCCACCAACTTCGGCCACAGCATTTCCACCGTCAGGCCGTTTTCTACCTCTGGCAGTGTCAGCTTCGCGCCGTGTCTTGCGGCGATGGCGCGGACCAGTGCCAAACCGAGGCCGTGGCCTTGGATACCGCGATCTTTGTCGCGACTGGCACGGGTGAAACGATCAAAGGCGGCGTCGCGCAGGTCGGGGGGGAGGCCGGGGCCGGAATCGGAGAGGGTCAGGCGATGGTGGTCGGGGTCTTGGCAGAGGGCAAGGGTGATGGTGTCGCCGGGGGCGCAGTATTTTATGGCGTTGTCGATCAGATTGGCGAGCATTTGCGCGATCAGGTTGCGGTCACCGAGGATGCGCAAGTCTGGGGCGGTTTGCAGAGTGCAGAGCAAGCCTTTGTCTTCGGCGAGGGGTTCATAGAGATCCCAGACCTCGGCTGTCACGGCAGAAAGATCGACAGGAAGCAGGCCGCCGCCGCTGCCTTGGTCGGCCTCGGCGCGGGAGATATCCAGCAGCGAGTCGAAGACGCGGATGGCATTGCGCATTTCGGCTTTAAGCTCGGACGCGAGGGCCGGTTGGCCTTCGATCTGCGTGAGTTTCTGCATCATGCGATTGAGCGGGGTGCGCAACTCGTGGGCGATGGTGTCGGACAAGCGGTGCGTGGCGCGGTTGAGGTTTTCGATACGGTCGAGCATGGCGTGGACATGGGTTTCCAAGAGGCCAAATTCATCCGGGCTGCGCGGGCCGGCGAGGCGGGCGGTGAGGTCGCCGCCTGCCACCTGATCGGCGAGGCTGTTGAGGCGGGATATGCGGGTCATCACGGATTTGGCGGCAAAGGTGCCGATGAGCGCGCCTGCGGCGATCAGAACCAGACTGAGCGCGGCCATGCCCTTGCGCAAACTGGCAAGGGTAGATTCGACAGGGGCAAGCGAGCGGGCGACCAGTAGCGGGAAGTCACCGGGCAAGGTGCGGGCGACGCCAAGCCATTCGGTGCCTTGGTGGGTGAAGCGTTGGGCTTGCGTGCTGGAAAAATCGGCATCAGCTGAACGCGGGGTTTGCAGTTGGATTTCAGCGGGCCAGTCGGCCTCCGAGCCTGCAAGGCGGGTGTGATTGCGGTCTTGTAAAAGCAAAAGTTCGCTGCCAGTGCTGGCGCGGTCGTTGATGGCTTGGCGCAGGGCTATGATGCGGCGTTGCTGGTAAAGTGCAGAATAGCCCGCCAGATCGGCGCTTAAAGCCGCCTTTGCGGCCTCGGTCAAACGGGTTTCTACAAGGCGGTACTGCATGGCCATCGCCAGCAACGACAGCAAGCTGATGGCAAGAGCCATGGTGGCCGCAAGTTTCAGGGTAGAGCGGGCGATCATGGCGCGGGAAGTGGCGCGAAGATATAGCCTTCGCCGCGGGCGGTCTGGATGGCTTGCGATCCGGCTTCCTCCAGCTTGCGACGCAGGCGGCCGACGTGGACATCGACAACATTGGTGCCGGGGTCAAAATGCAGATGCCAGACGTTTTCCAGCAGTTGCATCCGGGTGACGATCTGGCCAGCGTTCTGGGCGAAATAGGTGATCAGTTCAAATTCCTTTGGCGAAACCGCGACATGCGCGCGGTTGATGTGGACGGTGCGGGCTTTCATGCGGATTTCCAACGCGCCAAACACCAGCAGATCATTGTCCTGCCCCTGCATGGTGGCGCGGCGCAACAGGGCGCGCAGGCGGGCGCGAAGTTCTTCCGGCTCGAAGGGTTTCGGCAGATAATCATCGGCACCTTTCTCCAGCCCTTCGACGCGGTTGGCGGCGCGGCCCAAAGCCGACAGCACGAGGATCATGGCTTTGGCACCGATGCCGCGCATTTTGGCGATGGCCTCAACGCCGTCGCCGCCGGGCAGCATCCGATCCAGCACGATGACGCGGAAGTCGTGGGCGGAGAGGGCGATGCCTTCGGGCAGAGTGGGGACGATGGTGGCGTTGCAGCCGAGGGCGCGCACTTCGCGGGCGATGGCTGCGGCGGTCTCGGGGTCATCCTCGATGATCAGGATGCGGTCGGTTGGGGCGGGCATTGCGGTTCCTTCGCTTTGGCAGATGTCAGAACACCACCACGTCGCGGTCAAGCACATTCGCACCGCCGACAGGATGCAGCGTCTTGCCGGTGGCCCAGGGGTCGATCAGGACGTGGCGGGTGCCGGTTGTGCCTTGGATCAGAAAGAGGACGGGGTGGGTGAAGCTTTGGGTCAGTTGGGTTTGCGCGGGCTGGCCGTCGATTTGCAGGATGGTTTCGGTGGCCGTGAGGCCCGCGATAAGGGCGGGGGAGTTCGGGGTGACGGTGGTGATTTGGGTTTGGCTGAGGGTAAGGCCGAGGGTTTGAAGGGTGTATACGGCGCGGCGCTGCGGGGCTTTGAGGCCGCGTAGGGTTAGGCGGGAGGTTGGTTCGGTGAGGTCGGCGATCAGGATCAGGATGGTGCCAGCGCGTAGGATGGTGAGGTCGAGGCGGTTTTGGCTTTGGGCGGATTCAACGGCGAAGGCAAGATCGCCGGGCGTAGTGAGGCTTGCTGCGTTGACGGCGAGTATAACATCGCCGGGGAGCAGGCCTGCTTGTTCGGCAAGGCTGGCGGGGGCTATGGCATCAACCAGCAAGCCAGTGGCGGCGAGGTTCAGTGCTTCAGCCAGTTGGCGGCTGACCGGGCGGGCAGTGAGGCCGAGTTTCGGGATCGGCGGTAGGGTTTCGTCAACAAGCCCTTGCACGATGCGGGTCAGGTCAGCGCTTGGGATGGCATAGGCGATACCGATGAACATCCGGCTGCCGTCGGCGATTTGGGCGTTCATGCCGACCAGCGCGCCTGTGCTGTCGATCAGCGGGCCGCCGGAGGAGCCGGGGTTGAGGGCGGCGTCGTGCTGGATCATTCGGATCGGGGTGGCGGGGTCGGTTTGACGGCCCAAAGCCGAGATGCGGCCTGCGGTGACGGTGAATTCTATGTCGAGCGGGGCACCGAGGGCCCAGACTTCGGCACCAAGTTGCGGTGGGGTGGCTGAGGGTATCAGCCCGCCCTGCCCCGGTTTTACCGCGATCACCGCCACGTCGCGGCTGGGATCAGAGGCGATAACTTGGCCGATCTGTTCGTGGCCTGCGGCGTCGGTCAGGCGGACTTCGGTGGCTTGCCCAATCACATGCGCGTTGCTGACGGCGACTTCTCCATCGCCCCAGAGAAAGGCCGAGCCGAGGAAGCGATCTTCGGCATCAGCGCTGTGGACGGTGAACACGGCGGCCATCGCGGTTTCCAGCATGGGGGCGTCGGCGGCTTGGGTGGGGGTGGTGAGCAGGAGGACGGCGAAGATAGCGCGGCGCAGGGGGGGAAGGGAAACGGGCATGGATATCCTCGGGTTATGTCTTGACGGTGAGGGTAGCGTGGGTTGGATTGCGTTGCCCGTGACAAAGGCTGTCATTGGGTGGCAGGCGATGTAAGGCGGTCCACCGCCTCGCCCTAGCAGGCTCACCCTCGGGATATTTGAGCGCAGAGGATCAGCTTTAAAGCAGGTGCGCGGTAGCTGGGGACGCGCTGCAGACTTGCGTTGCAGGAGAGCGGGCATTGATTGGCAGGGCGTTTTGGGCATCCTGAAATGTATCAAGACGGCCAAGTGAAAAGGGTTGTCAGCAATGCTGGCGGCTTCGCGCTCGGGGCAGGATGAGGCCACCCCGCGAAGATGTGAACGGGGGTGCGACATTTTCCGCAAAGCGCGTGGTTTGGTTCCGGGCTATGCTGGAACAAATCAAGGAGTCTTGCCATGCTGATCCGTCCCACCCGCCGCCAATTTCTCGCCTCTGCCGCAGCCCTGCCATTGGCGGGTTTGGCGCGGCCTGCACGCGCCGCGGTGGCGCAAATGAGCATTGGCACCCGGCAGATTGAGGTTTTGGGGCGGGCGGCGACGGTTTACGGCATCAACGGCTATGACGGCCAGTTGGGGTTTTATGGCCGCGCCGGGGATCGGTTTCAGCTGGGCATCCAGAACGACACCGATAAAGGCATCGTCACGCATTGGCATGGGCAGGTGATGGCGGCAGAGGGGCAGGATCGCTCTTATACCGGCGGCGGCGAACTTGCGCCGGGCGCGGTCGATCAGATGGATTTTGAGCTGACCCCCGGCACGCATTGGATGCATTCGCACCAGTTGTCAGAGCAGATGCTGATGGCCGCGCCGATGATCTGCCGCGAGGCGGATGCCGAGGATATTCAAGAGCATGTCATCATGCTGCATGACTTCAGTTTTAAGACTCCCGAGGAGATTTTAGCGGTTCTGGGTGGTTCGGATATGCACGCGGGCGGGGCTTCGGGTGGCATGGATATGGCGGGGATGGATCACTCTGGCGGCGATATGTCGGGGATGGCGATGCCCGGCACGGCGATGACCGACGGCATGATGGTGCATGCCAATGACGTGGCCTATGATGCTTATCTGGCGAATGATCGCGCCTTGGCTGACCCCGAAGTGGTGCAGGTCGAGGCGGGCACGAAACTGCGGTTGCGCATTATCAATGGCGGCACGGCGACGGCGTTTTGGATTGATCCCGGTTTGCTGGCCTCAACGGCGATTGCGGTGGATGGCAGCCCATGTCAACCGCTGGCGGCCAAGGCCTATCCGATGGCGCAGGGGCAGCGGCTGGATCTTCTGGTGGAAATTCCGCCGGAAGGTGGGGCGTTTCCGATCTTTGCCCAAGTTGAAGCCGCGCGGATGCGGACCGGGATTGTGCTGGCAACTGCGGGGGCCAAGCTGGCCCGGCTGAGCGATATGGCCGAGGCCGACAGCCCCAACCTCGACACCAGCTTTGATGCCGGTTTGCGGGCGGTGAACGCGCTGCCTGAACGTGCGGGTCGGACGGCGCATCTGATGCTGGGCGAGCAGCCGGGTTATCGTTTTACCATTAACGGCAAAGTGCACGGCGAGGATGTGCCGATTGCCGCCAAGCTCGGCGAACGCCTAGAGTTGATGTTGATGAATACCGGCATGATGATGCATCCGATGCATTTGCACGGGCATCATTTTCAGGTGGTCGATGTCGGGGCGGGGCGGTTCAATGGGCCGCGGCGCGATGTGGTGGCGGTGCAGCCGGGCGGCGTGGTTACAGTGGCGGTCGATCTGGACAAGCCCGGCAGTTGGTTCCTGCATTGCCATCACCTGTACCACATGGCGACGGGGATGATGACGGAAGTGCTGGTCAGCTAGGCCTTCGGTTTTAAGCGCGCGAGACTTTAGAGCAAGTCGCCGTTCATATGATTCAGGCTTCCCATCTTGGACGGTTTCTGATTCCCTGATCTTTCCAGATATAGGGGATCGAGATGGGCAAATCACATCCTATGGAGCTTCGC
>NZ_JAFCTX010000064.1:0-13127 GCF_049896245.1 Cypionkella sp. TWP1-2-1b2
GTCTGCGCGATGCGAACCGCATCCCGCTTGAACTCGTCGCTGTGTATCGCTGCCATATCCGGTCTCCTTGATGGCGAGTATTGCTCTCAAAAGACCGGAACGAAACCGGGACAGGTCCAATCAATGGTATCGGGGACGCCATTATCATTGAGACTTACATCGACGCCCTCTCGCAACGGGAGGGTGACGAGGTGCTCGCGTTCGTTACCCACAACACCCACGACTTCAGCCAAAAGGGTGCGGACACGCGCCTACCACACCCCGATCTCGAAGTGCTCTTTGATGCGACGCACTCGCGATATTCAACTAATCTTGGCGCGCTCCTGAATGAGTACGCTAGCGACTTGATCGAAGAGATCACATTTGACCGTGAGTACAGCCAACAGGCTCGGGCGCTCTCTGAACTGATTGAGGCCGAGGATAAGCTGACCACGCAGATCTGGTATGGCCGCAAGTGGGGCATCATCGACGCTGTCAAGGGCGGCAGGCAGAAGCGGGTTTCTAGGGAGGTCTGGAAGGCAGGCACACCCGAGCAGCGGCAAGCCATGATCGTCGATGAGATATGGGACGGAATGATCGCCGCCATGAAGTCCGCAGAAGAACATTATCCCGATGAGCTAGGCCCGTGGACTGATTTCGAGTGGGGTATGCTCAGCGGCAAGCTGTCCGCAATCCGTTGGGTTCTCGGCGATGAATGGGACATGCTGGACACTTGAAAAGCTAGGATGTTGGTCGATAGCCCCTACAACAACCCCGCCGCCCCGAAATGCCTTGGAAAAAACGCCATGGCGGCGGCGTGGACGGTTTGCAGGGCCTCGGTCGCCGAGTAGGGTTCGCGGGTGGAGATCAGGTCGACCCAGACGCCTTCGGAGGTGACGCGCAGGACGCGGGAGATCAGGATCGGGTGGCCGGGGTAGCGACCCTCGCGGAGCAGCGCGGTGCAGACCTGTTCCAGTTTGGCGATGTAGAGGCGGTCGTTTTCGCCGCATTTGGCTTGGTAGAGCGGGCGGGATTGCGCCTCGCCCCAGAACGACAGCCATGCGGACAGGCGGGCGGGGGTGCAGATTGCGGGTTCGAAATCGGCGCGGATCAGGGCGTCGAGTTGATGGGCGGGCGCGGGGCCGGCGGCGGCGAGGGCGGCGTCCCAGTTCTGGCGGTATTCGTCAGAGAGATAGCCGAGGGTTTCGGCCAGCAGCGCGTCTTTGGTCTGGAAATGGAAATTCACCAAGCCGTGCGAGATGCCCGCCTTGCGCGCCACATCGGTGAGGGTGGCGCGGGCGTAGCCCTGTTCGGCCAGCACGTCGATGGTGGCCTCAATCACTTGGGCGCGGCGGGTTTCGCGCGACAGTTTGCGCGGCGGGGGGGTGGTTGGGGCGTGGTTCATGGCGCTTTCTTAGCTGAAATATCGCTTTTGGTAAGCTACACAAATTCTGATTGACAGACCAGTCAGAATCTTGCGAGCATGAGGAAACAGCACTGGTTTGCCATGACTCAGGTCTCGCCTTCACCTTCGCCACGTCTGGAGTTCTGCCCTGCGGCGCTGCCGGGAGCGGTTTATGCCGATGCGGATTGGTATGCGCGCGAGATGGCATCGGTGTTCGCGCAGAACTGGATTTGCGTCGGGCGGCTGGAGGATTTTGGCGGCGGCACGATGCGGCGGATGCAGGTGGGGGCTGCGGATGTGATTGTGTGTCGGGCGGTGGAGGGTGCGGTTTCGGCGTTTCACAATACCTGTCGGCATCGCGGGTCGGAGTTGTGCCGCGAGGCGGTGGAGCCGTTGGGCAGGCTGATCCGCTGCCCCTATCACGCCTTTGCTTATGCGGCGGATGATGGGCGGCTGGTGGCAACCGGCCATGCGGTGCCTACCGTGAATTTTGACCGGGCCGCGCATGGGTTGCTGGCGGTGGCATCGCGGGTTTGGGCGGGGTTTTTGTTTCTGAATACGGGCGACGCCACGCGTGATCTGCTGGCGGATGTGGATTTGGCCGTGCTGGACCATTGGCCGATGGATGCTTTGGTGACGGGGCATCTCTGGCGGACCGAGATTGCATGTAACTGGAAGGTCTTTTGGGAAAATTACTCGGAATGTCTGCATTGTCCGGGGATACATCCTGAATTGTGTGACCTCGTGCCGATCTATGGGCAGGGGATTATGGCGGCGTCGGAGGCTGTCGGATGGGCGGGGGAAGTGCCTTCGGGGAATCTCAAGCTGGGGGCGAAAAGTTGGACGCCGAGCGGGGCGGCGTGTGGGCCAGTGTTTGCGGGGTTGACGGAGGCCGAGCGGGCGGCGGGGTATCAGTTCGTCACGTTTTGGCCGACGGCTTATGTGGTGGCGCATGTCGATCATGTGCGCTCGGTGCGGATCGTGCCACTGTCTCCCACAAGGACGGCGCTGGTGGTGGAATGGTATTTCTCGCCCGAAACGCTCGCGCAGCCGGGGTTTGATGCGGCGGAGGTGGCCAGCTTCGCCAAGATCGTGCTGCGGCAGGATGGCTGCGCGGCAGAGATGAACCAGCGGGGGATGCTGTCGCCCGCTTATCGCGGTGGCACGTTGATGCCCGAGGAATATGAGATTCACCGCTTTCACCAATGGCTTTTACAAGAAATGGAGGTCAGCCGATGACCCAACATGATGCAGCCAGCATGACGATTCCGAATGATTGGGATCGCCGGGGGCTTCCGGCCTGGACCTATCATTCCGAGGCAATGTTTGCGCTGGAGCGTGACAAGCTGTTCCTGACGCATTGGCAGGTGGTGGGGCATTTGAACGATGTGGCCAACCCCGGCGATTGGCTGGCGTTTGACCTTTTGGGCGAACGCGCAGTGGTGATGCGGGGGCAGGATGGCGTGGTGCGGGCGTTTCACAACCTGTGTAGGCATCGCGGCGCGCGGGTGGTGGATGGCGAGAAGGGCCATTGCAAGGGCGCGCTGGTCTGCCCGTTTCATGGCTGGGTTTATAATCTCGATGGGTCTTTGCGGGGGGCGGCGCAGCCGAGCAGTTTCGGCGGGTTGGATCGGGAGCAGTTTGGGCTAAAGCCGATTGAGATGGAGATTTTCCACGGCTTTATCTTCATCCGGTTTTTCCCCGGCCCGCAGCCTGCGGTGGCGGAAATGCTCGCCCCCTATGCCGCCGATTTCGCGGGTTATCGCAGCGAGGGCGTGTTGCCCTTGGATATGCCGCATTGGGCGACCGATCTGCCGGTGAACTGGAAATCGGTGCGCGATGTGGATAACGAGGGCTACCATGTGCCGATGGCGCATCCGGCGTTGCAGGATCTGTATGGCCGGACCTACCGCGATCTGCATCTCGATGGTGGGCTGAATGTGTCAATCGGCAGCTTTGGTGATGCCCCGGCGCGGCGCTGGTCGGTGAAGATGTATCTGGCGCTGGCCGAGCGGCAGGCTTGGTTGCCGGAACATTTGCAGACGGTGTGGACCTATTACGGGCTGTTCCCCAATGCGGTTTTCGCGTTCACCCCGGAATCAGTGCAGTATTATCAGGAAATCCCGATCTCGCCCGGCAAGACGCGGGTCACGGGGCGGATTTACCGACAGCCGGTGGAAAGCAGGCAGATGAAGGCGGCGCGGTATCTGGCGTATCGGATTGACCGGGATACCTCGGCTGAGGATCAGCAACTGTCGATCTGGTCAAACGAGTCGATGCTGTCCACCGCGTTTGAGGGCTTTCATCTCTCGGACCTCGAATACGGGCTAAAGCGGCACCATGACAGCCTGCGGGCGCTGATGCCGGTGATGAATTTGGCAAAGCCTCCACCCGAGGCGGAAATTGCAAGCCGCAATGATGAATTGATTTGCCAGACCAAGGTGCAGGGTTAACCTGCATGACAGCCATAAAATCAGGGAGACGGCCATGACACTGACACGGCGCCACGCGCTTGGACTGCTTGGCGGCACATTGGCCGCGCCCTATGCCCGTCCGTCTTGGGCGCAGGCTTTGAGCGTGAATGTCTATAACTGGTCGGATTACATCGGCGAAACCACGCTGGCGGATTTTGAAAAAGAGACCGGGGTCGGTGTGGTCTATGATCTTTACGCCTCGGCCGAGGAGATGCAGGCCAAGATGCTGGCAGGATCGACCGGCTATGATGTGGTGCTGATGTCGAGCCTGAAGCTGGCAAGTTTTATCACTGCCGGGGTGTATCAGAAGCCTGATCGCGCCAAGCTGACCAACTGGGCCAATCTGGACCCGGCGATCTTGAAGATCGTTGAGGGCTTTGATCCGGGCAACCTTTATGGGGTGCCCTATATGTGGGGCTCGGTTGGCTTTACGTTTAATATGGATATGGTGAAGGAACGGCTGCCGGATGCGGATTTGTCGGATTTGGGCACGTTGCTGAATCCGGAAAATGCCGCCAAGCTGGCGGATTGCGGGATATCCCTGCTGGATAGCCCGACCGATTTCGGCTTCATGGTGCTGAGTTATCTAGGCTTAGATGCGAGTTCGGCGCGGGAACCGGAATATCGCAAGATGGCGGACGCGGTGGCACCGATCCGGCAATATGTTTCCACGTTTGATAATGCCAACTACCTGAATACGCTGCCGAATGGCGAGATTTGCATGGCGAATACCTGGTCAGGCGATTACGGCGTGGCGAAAACGCGGGCGGCAGAGGCGGGGATCAAGATTGACCTGCAATATTTCGTGCCGAAAACCGGCGCTCCGGCTTGGTTTGACAACTGGTGCATCCCGACGGATGCGCCGAATGTCGAAGGCGCGCATAAGTTTATTGACTACCTGCTGCGGCCCGATGTGATTGCCGCCTGCACCAATTTCACCGGATATGCCAATGCCAACAAGGCTGCGACGGCTTTGGTCGATCCTGCGATCACCGGCGACCCTGCGGTTTACCCGGATGCGGAAACCCTCAAACGCCTCTACACCCCCGCGCCGCAATCCGAGGAGCAGGATCGCGAGATCACCCGGATCTGGGCTGAGATCAAGGCGGGTTAAGGTGGCTGATCCGTTCATTCGTATCGAGGGCGTGTCGAAATCCTTTGGCACGTTTCAGGCCGTGCAAGACGTATCGCTGACCGTGGCGCAGGGCGAGATTTTCTCGCTTTTGGGCGGGTCGGGCTGCGGTAAGACGACATTGCTGCGGATGCTGGCGGGATTTGAAGAACCCAGCGCGGGTAGTATTTTCATCGACGGGCAGGATATGGCGGGCGTGCCGCCGTGGCAGCGCCCGGTGCATATGATGTTCCAAAGCTATGCCTTGTTCCCGCACATGAGTGTCGAGAAGAACGTCGGTTACGGGCTGAAGCACGAGAATATGACGGCAGCCCAGCGCAAGGCGCGCGTGGCCGAGATGCTGGAGCTGGTGCAGTTGACGCCGTTCGGGCATCGCAAACCGCATCAGATTTCCGGCGGGCAACGGCAGCGGGTGGCCTTGGCGCGGGCTTTGGCGCGGCAGCCGAAGCTGTTGTTGCTGGATGAACCTTTGGCCGCTTTGGATAAAAAGCTGCGCGAGCATACCCAGTTTGAACTGATGTCTATTCAGGAACGCACGGGTGTGACCTTCATCGTGGTGACGCATGATCAGGAAGAAGCGATGACGCTTTCGGACCGGATTGCAGTGATGGACAAGGGTCGGGTTCGCCAAGTCGGTGCGCCGACTGAGGTGTATGAATACCCGAACTCGCGGTTTGTGGCGGGGTTTATCGGCTCGATCACCGCGTTTCCCGCCAAGGTTTCGGCGCTGGCTAGCGATGTGGCGACGGTAGCGGTTGCGGCGTTTCAAGGCGAGGTGCAGGCGCGGGCGGTGCCGGGGTTGAGCGTGGGGCAAGAGGTGACGCTGGCGGTGCGGCCCGAGAAGCTGGTGATCAGTCAGGCGCGGCCAGAGGCCGAGAATGTGCCAGAAGCCTTGAATATTATAGCCGGGCAGGTCAAGGATTTGGCCTATTTTGGCAAGGATAGTCTTTATCGCATCACTTTGCCCTCGGGCGAGTTGATCTCGGTGCATTCGGTCAACGCAGGCCGTTCTGCGGGTGGGCGACCAGATTGGGACGACAAGGTTTACCTCAGCTTCGCGCCGAGTGCCGCGATTTTGCTGGTGGAATGATGCGCAACCGGATCGCGCAATGGCTTCAGGGGCGCGGCTATCGCGGGGTGATCATCGGTCTGCCCTATCTCTGGCTACTGCTGTTTTTCTTCATCCCGTTTCTGCTGGTGCTGGCGATTTCCTTTGGCAGCCGCACGCCGACAGCACCCCCCTTTGGCTATGGCGGCGCGCATCCGTGGATCAGCTTTGTCGGCTATGCGCGGCTGTTCCATGATGATCTGTATATCCGGGCGTTTCTGGTTTCCCTCAGCAATGCCGGGGTGGCAACGGTGTTATGCCTGCTGCTCGGCTATCCGATGTCACTGGCTTTGACGCGGGTATCGGCGAGTTGGCGTAACATCCTGCTGATGCTGGTGATTCTGCCGTTCTGGACCTCTTTCCTGCTGCGGGTTTATGCGTGGATGGGGTTGATGGGCAAAAATTCTTGGTTCAATGGCCTGCTGACCGATGCCTATAACCTGCTGACACCCGCCACATGGCATCTGTCCAGCATCCCAATGATGCACAGCAATTTCGCGGTGGTTCTGGTGATGGTCTACACCTACCTGCCGTTCATGATCCTGCCGCTTTATGCCAATCTGGAACGGCTTGATCCCGTGCTGGACGAAGCCGCGATGGACCTTGGCTCGCGCCCGTTCCGGGTGTTTCTGGACGTGACTTTGCCGCAATCTGTGCCGGGGATCATCGCAGGCGCGATGCTGGTGTTCATTCCGGCGGCGGGGGAGTTGGTTATTCCGACCTTAGTAGGCGATGCATCCAGCCCGATGATCGGGCGGGTGATTGCGGATGAGTTTTCTTCGGCCTCAGACTGGCCGATGGCGGCTTCGGTGGCGATTGCGCTCTTGTTGCTGATGGTCGGGCCGATGATGCTGTACACGCATTATCAATCGAAGGCCGAAGCGGGGGAGGAGCCATGAGACGCCGCCCCGTGTTCCTGATCACCGTGATGTGCTTTGGCTTTGCGTTCTTCTACATCCCGATCCTGTCGATGATGGTCTATTCGTTCAACGGATCGCGGCTGGCGACGGTCTGGGGTGGGTTTTCGACCAAGTGGTATGTCTCGCTGCTGTCGAACAAGCAGGTCGGCGCGGCCCTGCTGTTGTCGCTGAAAATCGCGGTCACGTCAGCCACGGCGGCGACAATCCTTGGCACGATGGCGGGCATAACCCTCGCACGGTTTCGGCGGTTCAAGGGGCGGACGTTGTTCTCGGGCCTCGTGACAGCACCTCTGATCATGCCCGAGGTCATCACCGGAATCTCGTCCCTGATGCTGTTCATCCTGATGGCGAAATTCCTCGGCTGGCCGTCGGCGCGCGGCTTCACCACCGTAACGCTGGCGCATATCACCTTCTCGATGGTGTTCGTGACCACGATCATCCAATCGCGGATGCTGCAAGCTGATCGCGCGATTGAGGAAGCCGCGATGGATTTGGGATCGAAACCTTGGGCGGTGCTGTTTGACGTGACCCTGCCGGTGATCTTTCCGGCGATCCTGTCGGGCTGGCTGTTGGCGTTTACCATTTCGCTGGATGATGTGGTGATCACGTCCTTCACCACCGGGCCGGGCAACACCACCTTGCCGCTGCTGATCTGGTCAAAGGTCAAGCTGGGGGTGACGCCGGATATCAATGCGTTGGCGACGCTGACGGTTTTGGTGGTGGGTGTCGGCGTGGCTTTGGCCGGGTATCTGCTGAACCGATCCGAGAAGCGGCGCGACGCGGATGCGCGATTGGCGTATCGCACCAATGACTAGCGCGCTGCACACGCCTTTGGGCCTGCCCGGATCGGGACGCCAGCGCTATGCAGCGGCGATGACGTTGTATCAGGCGGGGGTGATTTCCGAAGCGGTGTTGGAGGTGTACCGGATATGCTCGCCCCTTGACGCGCAAGATCCTGTATCGTTGCTGGTGGAACGGCGGCTGCCTTTGCCGCCGGGAGTGGGGGAGCGATGACTGAAACATTGATATACAACGCGCGCGTGCGCACGATGGACCCGGCTTGTCCGATGGCAGAAGCCATCCTGCTGCGCGACGGGCTGGTGGTGGCGCTGGGTGATGCGGCAGAGCTTGGCGCACGGGCCGGAGCGCGGCGGATTGATGCGGGCGGGCGGCTGGTGCTGCCGGGGTTTCAGGATGCGCATATCCATTTGCTGAACGGCGGCACGGATTTGGTCGAGACGGCGCAGTTGTATGATTGCGTGACGCTGGCCGAAATTAAGGCGGTGATGGCAGATCATGCGGCGGCGCAATCTGGGCCGATGATCTGGGGTGCAGGCTGGCAATGCGGGTTCTTTGGTGACCACAACGTGACGCGAGAGTGCCTTGATGCGGTGGTGCCGGATCGGCCTTGCCTGATCTACGACGGCAATTTTCACAACGCCTGTTTGAACTCGGCAGCTTTGGCGATGATCGGCGTGGGGGCAGATACGCCGGACCCGTTGAATGGCCATATCGTTAGGGATGCGCGCGGGGTGGCGACAGGGATGCTGCATGAGGAGGCGATCAACTGGGCCACTTCCCGACTGCCGCAGACGGGTGATGATGTGCGCAGGCGGGGATTGCGGGCGGGGCAGGCTTTGGCCAACAAGCACGGCATCACCGGGGTGATTGATCCGTGGATTCTCGATCATCACGCGCGGATTTACAGCGGGGCGCTGGCACAGGATGCGTTGACGCTGCGGGTGGCGGGCGCTTGCCTCGTGACGGCTGCCGATACGGTAGAGACGATGATGACCCGCCTGCGCAGCCTGCGGGCGGCGCATGGCGGGCAGGATTTCCATCTGAACGCGGCGAAGTTTTTCCTTGATGGCGGGTTGGAGAACCGCACAGCGGCGATGCTGGCACCCTATGCCGATACGGCGGGAGGCAATGCGCCGCTGATGTTCCCGCAAGATAAGATCGACGCGATGTTCACCGCTTTGGACGCAGAGCGGTTTCAAATCCACGTCCATTGCATCGGCGATGCCGCCACCCATGCCGCGCTGAACGGGTTTGCGGCGGCGCGGGCGGCGAATGGGGCTTGGCCCTCACTGCATCAGATTGCGCATTGTCAGGTGGTGGACCCGGCTGATTTTCCACGCTTTGCTGCCCTAGGGGTGATGGCGAACCTGCAACCTTTGTGGGCCTGCAATGATCCGATCATCCCGGATGAAACCATGCTGATGATCGGTGCAGATCGCGCGGAGCAAACCTATGCGTTCCGCTCCTTGATCGACGCAGGCTCGCCCTATTGCATCAATTCGGATTGGGCGGTGACGACGCTGAACCCGTTTGAGATCATCGGCACCGCTGTCACCCGCGAACCGCCACGGGCGCGCGGCGTGGCAGAACCGTTCTTCCCGGATGAGCGCCTGACGGTGGCCGAGGCGGTTTTGGGCTATACCACCCATGCCGCAGCCGCCTGCTGGCGCGGGCACTACACCGGGGCGCTGAAGCCGGGATATTCCGCCGATCTGATCGTGCTCGACCGCGATATCTACTCGGTTCACCCCTATGCGATTGCCGAAACTCGGGTGCTGGTGACCCTGTTCAAAGGCCGTGAAGTCTACCGCGCGCCGCATTTTTCCAACTGAAAGGCTGCTGAGATGACCCTGCAAATGAAACCGATTGACGCGGGCGACCGCCGGATTGCCAATATCCACACCGCGAAGTTTGAAGAATTTGTCTACCCGGATGGCCTCGCGCTGGGCGATGCGATCTTGCAGCATGATACCGATTTGCCTTTGGGCACCGGCTTTCACGTCTACCGGATGCCTGCGGGGATGACGACGCGCAGCCACCGCCACATGGGGCATGAGCAGTTCCTGATCCTTGAGGGCGAGTTGATTGAAAGCGACGGCACGGTGTTTCGTGCGGGCGATTTGGTGTTTTATGCCGACGGCACCGAGCATAATTCGCATACTCCGAACGGTTGCCTGCTGGCGGTGCATATCGCCGGGCCAGAGCAGCCGCTGGAATAGGTTAGCTGCGGCGGGCCATCAACCAGACAAAGAACAGCCCGCCCGTCAGCCCCGTGACGATGCCAATCGGCATATCCTCGGGGGCCATGACGATGCGGGCAATGGTATCGGCGCATGTCAGGAAAATCGCGCCGAACAGCGCCGATAGTGGCAGCACGCGGGCGTTGTCGCCGCCGACGATCAGGCGCACCAGATGCGGCATCATCAGGCCGACAAAGCCGATGATGCCGGAGAAGGCCACCATCACTCCGGTGATCAACGCCCCTGCGACAAAGACAGACAGGCGAAAGCGGGCGATGGGGATGCCGAGCGAGCTTGCGGTTTCATCGCCCAAGCTCATCGCGTTCAGATCAGGCGCGCGGTGCCAAAGCCACAGGCCGGTAGGGATCAGCACGGCAAGGGGGAACAAAAGGTGTGGCCATTGTGCGAGGCCAAATCCGCCGAGCATCCAGAACACAACGGTATGGGTGGCGCGGGGATCGCCAAGGAAGATCAATATGTTCGCGCCCGCCATGATGATGAAACTGACGGCAACCCCTGCCAAGACCAAACGGTCGGCAGAGGTAGCGCTGGCGAATTGGGCGATGCCGAGGACAAGGGCGGTGGCCGCCAAGGCTCCGGCAAAGACCAGCAGTGGGACGGTCAGCAGGCCCAGAAACATGCCGGTATGCATCAGCGCAAGGATGGCCCCGAACGCACCGCCGGAGGATATGCCCAGCAGATGCGGATCGGCGAGGGGGTTGCGGGTGACGGCTTGCAGCGCGGCTCCGGTCAAGCCCAAACCTGCACCGACGAGGGCCGCAAGCACGGCGCGGGGAAAGCGGATGTCCCAGACGATGGCCTCACGGCCTTGGCTCCAGGTGACGGGGAGGGTGTCGGGGGCAAGGTGATTGACGGCGACGCCCCAGACGGTGGCCAGCGGGATCGGCACCGCACCGATAGAAACCGCCAGCAGGATCGACAGCAGCAACGCCCCCAGCCCGGCCAGCGAAAACGCGGTGCGGCGGGACAGATGCCAGACGGTTGTGGCGGTGGTGGTTTGCGTAAGATCTGCCATTGTCCTGCCCTTCAAGGCCGTTCGCGCCGAGGGTTTGCCCCCGGCGCGCGTTAAGCCGTTACTTCGCCGCGAAACCCGCGACGAGCTTTTCCACCGCTTTGATATTGCGCGGGCCGGGGGTGGCCTCGACATAGTCCAGCACCACAAAGCGGTTATTTTTCACCGCATCAATGCCCGCAAAAGCCGGATTGCCCTTCATATAGGCGATCTTCTGTTCTGCTGTCACATCGCCGTAGTTGACGATGACGATAACCTGCGGATTACGTTCCACCACAGGCTCCCACGCCACGGTGGCCCAGCTTTTGTCCAGATCATCCATGATGTTGACGCCGCCCGCAGCCTCGAGCAGCGCGGTGGGCATGGCGTATTTGCCTGCGGTGAAGGGGGTATCCTCGCCGCTGTCGTAGACGAAGATGCGCAGCGGGTTGGTGTGATCAACGCCCTTGGTGATCTCGGCCAGCTGCGCTTTGTAGCCATCGACCAGCGTCTTCGCCTTATCTTCGATGCCGAAGATCAGGCCAAGGTTCAGGATGTCGTTATACATATCCTCCATGCTGCTTTTCGCCTTCGCCCCAACGAAAATACAGCTTTCGGTCAGCTCGTAGGTCTTGATGCCCAACGGCTGCAGCGTCTCGGGCGTCACCTCGCCGCCGACCTTCATGCCGTAATTCCAGCCCGCGAAGAAGAAGTCGGCATCGGCCCCGGCCAGCACCTCTTTGGTGGGGTATTTCGCCGAGAGTTCCGGCAACTCAGCCACGCCTTCGCGCATTTCAGGGTCGAGGGTTTTCCAGCCGGAAATGCCAGTATAGCCGACCATATGATCGCGCAGGCCCAGCACCAGCATCATCTCGGTCAGGTTTACATCGTTGGAAATAGCAGCGTTGGGGGCGGACTCAAAAGTCACCTCGCGGTTGCAACTTTTCACCGTGACAGGGAAAGCGGCGGCTGTCGTGGCGGACAGCAGCAAGGCGATCAGGGCAAGTTTCATGGGGAAATCCTACAGATGAAAGGAAAAGCGCGGCGAGGCACCAGAACGGTCGATGCGCGCGGTGACGTTGAAGGCGGTGGCGATGTGACGCTCGGACAGCGCCAGATCTGGCGGGCCGTCCGACAGCACGCGACCCTCGGCCAGCACCAACACCCGGTCGGCGAATTGTGCGGCGAGGGTCAGATCATGCAGGGTGCAGATCACCGTCAGGCCAAGACCGCGCAGCAGCGCCAGCAGTTCAAGCTGGTGGCGGATGTCGAGATGGTTGGTCGGCTCGTCCAAGATCAGCACACGCGGCTCCTGCGCCAAGGCGCGAGCGACCATGACGCGCTGTTTCTCGCCGCCCGAGAGGGTGCCAAAGGCGTGGTCGGCGAAGCGATCAAGGTCTAGGCGGGTCAGCGCAGCACTGATCATCTCGGCATCGCGCAGGCTGGCGGCGGCAAAGCCCGCGCGATGTGGCAAGCGGCCCAGCGCCACAATCTGCCGCGCGGTCAGGGCGAAATCCGTGGGCTGTTCTTGCAGCACGGCGGCGACCAGACGGGCGGTTTCGCGGGCCGAATGTAGCCAGATATCGCGGCCCATCAGACTGACGGTGCCTTTTCGGGGCGCGACATAGCGGTAAAGCATCCGCAGCAATGACGATTTCCCCGCACCATTCGCGCCGCAAATCGCCATCACCTCGCCCTCGGCCATGGCAAAACTGATATCGGTTAGAATATCGGGCCTGCGTGGTGGCCCCCAGCACAGCCCACGCGCTTCAAGAATGGGTTGGGTCATTGGCAAACGCCTTCCCCGGTGACGATCATCGCGGCGGGGATGCGGGCAAGGGTGGCGGCTGCCAGTTTGCCGGGGCGATCTTCCGCGCGGCACCAGCCATCTTCAAGCCGCTGATAAAGCGTGGCAAAATCGACTAGAGCAAGTCGCAGTTCATATGATTCAGGCTTCCCATCTTGGACGGTTTCTGATTCCCTGATCTTTCCAGATATAGGGGATCGAGATGGGCAAATCACATCCTATGGAGCTTCGCAGCCGGGTTGTAGCGTT
>NZ_JAFCTX010000065.1:0-11358 GCF_049896245.1 Cypionkella sp. TWP1-2-1b2
AGCTCCATAGGATGTGATTTGCCCATCTCGATCCCCTATATCTGGAAAGATCAGGGAATCAGAAACCGTCCAAGATGGGAAGCCTGAATCATATGAACGGCGACTTGCTCTAGAGGCGAGCCAACAGACTTGGGTGCGCATCCTGTTTCGGATATTCTCGTCATGGTGCTTTGCAGCCAATGTGATCTATCTGGCGTTTCAGATCAAATCTGGCGGCTAGTCTGCGATTTCCACGGTGGCCCAAGTCTCGAAACACACGCCATTCGCCAGCGCCATGATGCCAATGGTGGCGCGACCGCCGAGGCCGATATCGCGACCAAACACCTCGACGAACAGGTCGGACATGCCGGAGGAAACTTTGTGGACATCCTCGTATTCGGGCGTGCAGACCACGAAATTCAGGGTGCGGACGATGGATTTGACTTTGTCGAGCGACCCTATCGCTTGCCGGATGCCGCCCAGCACGTTCAGCCCGGTTTGGCGGGCGGCGGCGTAGCCTTGTTCGGTGGTCAGGTTTTGCCCGAGGCGGCCTTTATGGGTGATTTGGGTGCCGATTTGGGCGACATGACCGGACAGGAACAGCAGCGATCCTACACGGTGATAGGGCTTCATGGTGCCGTAATCGGCACCGTAGTAGCCGATTTTGCCGAAGTCGGGCAGGTCCAAGCCCATGTGCAGGGCCATGGCTTCGGGTTGCATGTCAGTTTCCGATCAGTTTGCAGGTGATCTCTTGGGTGGATTTTGAAAGCACATCGGTGGGGCCATCGACGATGCCGCAATCGAGCAGGTTGTCTGGGCTGGTGATGCGGGCCGAATAGACGTTCACATTGACCATCGGGGTTTCAACGTTGCCGATGGGGCCGCCTGCAAGGCTGTGACCGATGGAAATGGTTTGCTCGTTCGGCCAGACCGTGGCTTGTTCCGCACCAAGGTATAGTTGGCCCATTTCGTTGACGGGCAGCACGTTTCCCGTCGCGGGATCGCCCCAGAAATAGCTGGAGACGATGACCATTTCGCCCGATTCTTGCAGTTTGGTGGCGGAGGCGGCATCAAAACTGATGTGCAGGGTGAGGGTGGTTTCTTGGGCCATTGCCGGGGTGGCGAGCAGGGCGGTCAGGATCAGGGCTTTCATCGCTAGGCTCCGGCGCGGTTTGGGAAGGCTGGGGTTCGCGGAAACTATTGCGGTGGGGATTGGGTTTGGCAAGCTTCAAGCGGGGTCGATGTGTAGCCAGACGCCGCCTTCGGGGCGCAGGGTCAGGATCATCACGGGCTTGGGGTCGCGTCCGGGGATGCGGCTGAACTTGAAGCGGGCGAGCAGGGTGGCGAGGATGATCACCGCCTCTTGCAGGGCGAAAGAGGCACCGATGCAGATGCGCGGGCCGTCGCCGAACGGCAGGTAGGCGAAGCGATCTATCGCGCGGGGATCGGCGAAGCGGCCGGGGTTGAAAGCGTCGGGGTCTTTCCAAAGCGCATGGTGGCGATGCAGGGCGTAGATCGGCAGGATCACGGTGTCGCCGCGGCGAACCTCGCGGCCCAGCAGGGTGTCATCGGTCTGGGCGGTGCGCGACAGGAAGGCGGCGGGGGGATACATCCGCAAAGCCTCATCGACGATGCGGCGGGTAAGGGGGAGGTTTGGAATATCGGCCACAGTTGCCGGGCGGTCAACCAATACGGATTGCGCCTCGGCGCGGGCTTCGGCTTGGATTTCGGGGGCGAAGGCGCAGAGGTAAAGTGCCCAGGATAGCGTCAGGGCGGTGGTTTCATGGCCTGCGACGATGAAGGTCAGCAGATTGTCGCGCAGTTCCGCCGTGGACATTTGGCGCTGGCTGGTGGGGTCTTCGGCTTTGAGCAGCAGATCGAGCAGGTCAGGCGTCGGTTTTGCGCCATCGCTGCGGCGTTGGTCGATGGCTTGGTCGGCGACGCGCTTCATATCGCGGATGCCGCTGCTTGCCACCATCCGACCGGGGCGCGGCACCCATGCCGGAGCACCGAGGATATCCAGCAATGAGATTTTGGCGGTCTGGCCGATGTAGGTTTCAATGGCTTTGTGGACCGAAGCGCGGTCAAAGCCTGCCCCGCCCGAGAAGGTGACGTCAGAAATCACCTCAAACGTCGCTGTCACCATTTCGGCGAACATATCGGCACCCCTGCCAAGCTGCGCGGCGATACGGGCGGCGGAACGTTCGGCAGCATGGGTCATCACCGGGGCGAGGGAGGCGACGTTGCGGTGGGTGAACACCGGGGCAGCGGCGCGGCGCTGCCACATCCAATGCTCGCCTTCCGCCACGAACAGGCTTTCGCCGATGGCGGGGCCGAGGATCAGTTTGGTGACGAGCGATTTGGGGTAATCATTCACCCGGTCGCGCAGGATGTGGCGCAGCGCCTCTGGCTCCATCACCATATGCCAGCGCTTGCCTGTGGTGCCGGACAGGATCGGCGCATGGGTGGCGGCTTCGGGGATCAGCAGCAGCACATTCTGCCGCGCAGCTTTCAGCGAGCCCAGGATACCAAGCGGCGTGCTGTGCAGCGGGACGCGGACGGGATGGGCGGCGGGTTGGGACATGATGGTCTCCTTTTTGCTGAAGATAGGCCGGGGGTGGCTTGCGGCAAAGGGGACATTCGGGCGCATGATAGCTGGGCCCACAAATCGGAATTTGTCTGGGCCGAGGGCATCTGGCAGAATGTCGCCGGTGCCAATGGCCTTACGACCCACGCCGCCCCGGACTTGATCCGGGGCCTCGACATGGCCGGTTGGCGAGAGGCCCCGGATCAAGTCCGGGGTGGCGTGGGGTAGGGCTGGATCGGCTCGCTTTGGGCATAAATTGAGAACGTGATGCAGATAGAACGGATTGCAGCCTTTGCTTTGGGCGATCAGGGCGGAAACCCGGCGGGGGTGGTGGTTGGCGATGCCTTGCCCTCCCGCGCCGAGATGCAGCGGGTGGCGCGCGAGGTCGGCTATTCTGAAACCGTATTCGCCGCGCGCGAAGGCGATCTGTGGCAGGTGCGCTATTTCGCGCCGCAATCTGAGGTGCCGTTTTGCGGCCATGCAACCATCGCGCTGGGCTGTGCCTTGGGGCGGCGTTTTGGCGCAGGCCGCTATGATCTGCAACTGTCACAGGCGCGGATTTCGGTGGAGGCGGAACTGACCGATGCGGGCTGGCAGGCGGTGCTGACCTCACCGCCGACATGGTCCAAGCCAATGCCCTTGGCGTTGCAGGCCGACCTGATGCGGCATTTTGGGCTGACAGAGGCCGAGCTCGACCCTGACTTGAAGCCGCATCTGGCCCATGCCGGGGCCACCCATGCCGTGCTGGCGCTGCACAGCCGCGCTACGCTTGCCGCCATGCACTACGACTTTGCACCGGTGCTTGACCTGATGCAGCGCGAGGATCTGACCACGATCAGCCTGCTGTACCGAGAGGATGCCGACACATTTGTTGCCCGCAACGCTTTCGCGGTGGGGGGCGTGGTGGAAGACCCTGCGACCGGAGCGGCGGCTGCGGCTTTGGGCGGCCTGTTGGTCGATCTGGGTCGGGGGCCGGGCAGCTTCACCATCAGGCAGGGTGAGGATATGGCCGCGCCCTCACTGCTTCACGTCACTGTGACGGGCCGAAAGGGCTGCGGCGTGCGGGTCGGGGGTGCCGCCCGCGTGCTCTAGGTTGCTTTGAAGGCCAAGCCCCGCTATCCCAAAAAGCAATGCCATCTGCCCCAAAGGGAATCGTTCATGCGTGTGCTTCGTTTGCTTGCTTTTGGGCTGGGTCTGAGTGCTCTGGCGGCCTGCCAGACCAATGATCTGAAAGAACCGCCGGTGCCGTTGGGGGATTTCCGCCTTGGTCTGAATATTGCCGTCGCCGATAACGTGCAGAAAGTGCCGATCTCGCGCGAGGCCAGCAAAGAAGACTGGGAATCGGCGATCAAGAAGGCGGTGGATGACCGCTTTGGCCGCTATGACGGCGACAAGCTTTACAACATCGGGATTTCCATCGACGGCTATGCTTTGGCGCCTCCGGGCGTGCCCTTGGTGCTGAAACCCAAATCGGTGCTGGTGGTGACCGCCAATATCTGGGACGACGCCGCGCGCAAAAAGCTGAACCCCGAGGGCAAGCAACTGACCATCTTTGAGCATATGTCGCCGGAAACCGTCATCGGCTCGGGTGTGACGCAGAACAAGAAAAAGCAGATGGAGATTCTGTCCTATAACGCCGCAAAATCGGTCGAGAAATGGCTGCTGGATAACCCTGAATGGTTTGGTCTGCCGCCGAAGGGCAAGGCTGCGGCGACGCCCGCAGTGGCAAAGCCTGCGGTCACGACGCCCGCAGTGGTGACTCCGGTGGTGACACCCCCCGCGGTGGCGGCACCAGCGAGCCCTGTTAAACCTGCGCCTGCCAAGCCTGCGCCTGCAAAACCGACCCCCGTTAAACCGACCCCCGCTAAACCGACCTCCGTTAAACCCCTGCTTATCCTGCCCGTTCCAAGCAAAACCGTTCCCAAAACAGGAACGCCATAACCATGCGCCGCGCTGTTGCCCTGCTGAGTGTTTTGGCCCTGCTGGGCTGTACTGCGCCGCATATGCTGGAGGATCAGGCGGCGGCCAATCTTGTCGTGCGCAATGTCACGGTCGATACCGCCGCGATCGCTGGCGTGGCCGGGCGCAAGATGGCGTTTGATGTGCCGCCCGCGCAGATCAATGCCGATCTGGCGCAGGCCTTGGCGCGCAAGTTGCTGCCGATCCCGCAGGGCAATGCCGATGTAAGGGTGACGCTGACAGAGGTGCGGCTGATGTCGCGGATGCAGGAAATGATGCTGGGCGGGGCGAGCTATGTGAAGGGCACGCTGACCGTGACCGATGCGGCGACGGGTCGGCAGATTGTGGCTCCGACCAAGGTTTTCGCCACTTCGCAACGCGTCCGTGTCGGCGGGCCGATTGGGGCGGCGGCGGCTCCGAGCGCCCAGAACGACTATCGTGAGACGATTGCGGGCTTTGCGCAGAACGTGCTGGTGCGCCTGTCGCCGCGCAACAACGCCATCGTTGCCGCCGACAGCCCCGCCATCAAAGCCGGACGCGTCAAACTCGCACGTTAAGGTTTTGTGCAAAGTCACGCCCCGATATCGGCGCGCCGCGTGCTCGGCCCCTTGATTTTCCCCTGCCAGACGGTTAATTGCCCGCCCGTGTAGATTGGGCCTGCTGATGGGCCCGCGAAAGATAGGGTGCCCCGACCATGGCAAAGGCAAAGTTTGAACGGAACAAACCGCACGTCAACATCGGCACGATTGGCCACGTTGACCACGGCAAGACCACTTTGACGGCAGCGATCACCAAATATTTTGGTGAATTCCGCGCCTACGACCAAATCGACGGCGCGCCGGAAGAGCGTGCGCGCGGCATCACGATTTCGACCGCTCACGTCGAATATGAGACCGAAGCCCGCCACTACGCCCACGTTGACTGCCCCGGCCACGCCGATTATGTGAAAAACATGATCACCGGGGCTGCGCAGATGGACGGCGCGATCCTGGTTTGCGCTGCTTCTGATGGCCCGATGCCGCAAACCCGTGAACACATCCTGTTGGGTCGCCAGGTGGGTATTCCCTACATGGTGTGCTACATGAACAAGATCGACCTGGTTGACGACGAAGAACTGGTCGAACTGGTCGAGATGGAACTGCGCGAGTTGTTCAGCTCGTACGACTACCCCGGCGATGACATTCCGATCATCAAGGGCTCGGCCCACCAGGCGATGATTGGCCTGCGCCCGGAAATCGGCGAAAGCTCGATCCGCGCGCTGATGGCTGCGGTTGACAGCTACATCCCGACCCCGACCCGGATGGTCGATCTGCCGTTCCTGATGCCGATCGAGGACGTGTTCTCGATCTCGGGTCGTGGCACGGTTGTCACCGGCCGGATCGAGCGCGGCGTGATCAACGTCGGCGACGAAGTTGAAATCGTTGGCATTCGTGACACCAAGAAGTCGGTTTGTACCGGCGTCGAGATGTTCCGCAAGCTCTTGGATCGTGGTGAAGCAGGCGATAACGTCGGCATCCTGCTGCGCGGCATCGACCGCGAAGGTGTTGAGCGCGGCCAAGTGTTGTGCAAGCCGAAGTCGGTCAACCCGCACACCAAGTTTGAGGCAGAAGCCTATATTCTGACCAAGGAAGAAGGCGGTCGTCACACCCCGTTCTTCGCCAACTACCGCCCGCAATTCTACTTCCGCACCACGGATGTGACCGGGACGGTTGAGCTGCCAGAAGGCACCGAAATGGTGATGCCGGGCGACAACCTGAAGTTCGACGTGACCCTGATCGCGCCGATCGCGATGGAAGAAAAACTGCGCTTCGCCATCCGCGAAGGCGGCCGCACCGTCGGCGCTGGCGTGGTGTCGAAAATCATCAAGTAAGATTGACGCCTAACCGCGTTACTCTACCTGAAGGGTCGTGCCGCAAGGTGCGGCCCTTTTACAATCGTGAAGTCGGAAACGTTGACGACTCGGGTGCCTATGACTTAGCCTAAGCGCAGGAGAACAAGCTGATGTGCCAGATCTTCGCCGGGCAAAGCCCGACCCGCTACGAATCCGTCACCCGCCGTTTGCGGCTGAACGGCCAGTCGACCAGTATCCGATTGGAGCGGGCGTTCTGGCGGATTTTGGATACTATGGCAGACAAGCAAAATCTGACCACCCCAGCCTTGTTGTCAAAGCTGCACTCCGAGGTGTTGCAACAGCATGGCGAAGCGCCCAACTTTACCTCGTTCCTGCGTTGCGCCTGCACCATTCATCTGGGCGAACTGGATCAGATGCCAGATCATGTGCAGCCAAGGTTTGCGGCGGAATAGCAATAAAATTGCGCTGTAGTAGGGGGCTACTACCCTAGCCATAAATTGGTTCAGTAATCTTACCAAAACCGGATGGGTTGAGGAGAGGTTATGGCCAAGGCGATACATTCGATGATCCGCGTGCTGCACGAAGACCGTGCAGTTGCGTTCTACCAGACGGCCTTTGGGCTTTCGGTGGCGGATCGCTTGGATTTTCCGGGCTTCACATTGGTTTATATGTCTAACCCCGAAAGCGGGTTTGAATTGGAACTGACGGTCAACAAGGACCGCACCGAGCCTTACAATCTGGGCGACGGCTACGGACATCTTGCGGTTTCGGTCGATGATCTTGACGCCGAACATGCGCGGTTGACGGCGGCGGGTTTGGCCCCGCGCAAGCTGGTGGATTTCAAGAACGGTGATGTGCTGGTGGCGCGGTTCTTCTTTATTGCCGATCCAGACGGCTATCAGATCGAAGTTGTGCAGCGCGGCGGGAGGTATCTTTGACGCGCTGAGTCTAACGCAGGGCTGCGGGGGGAGTTCGCGGCCATTACGCACTCAAGGGAGGGATGACATGAAACAAGAACACCTAAAGGGCATCACGCGGCGCAGTTTGCTGTCGCGTTCCGTGGCGATATGGGCGCTGGCGGTCTCGGGGGCGGGCTTTATCGCGGCCCCAGATGCGGCTTGGGCGCTGGAGGTGGCGGTGATCACACCGGACCAGATGGCGACGCTTTTGCAAATGGCGCGCGATATCTATCCGCATGACAAGGTGGCGGATCAATATTACGCGGTTGCGGTCAAAGGCTATGATGCGGCTGACAGCAAAGACATGGTTGCCGCCGGAATTGACGAATTGAACGCGGCTGCGGTGGCGCAGGGCCATGCCTCGTATCTGGCGATTGGCTGGGAGAAGGACCGGGTGAAGGTTCTGCAAGCAGTTGAAAAAGGCGTATTCTTTCAAAAGGTTCGTGCTGGTCTGGTGACCGGGCTTTATAACCAGAAAGAAATTTGGCCGATCTTTGGCTATGAGGGCGAGTCCTTCAGCAAAGGTGGCTACATCAATCGCGGCTTCGACGACATCGCTTGGCTGTAAGGGGAGGACGAACACATGTTAGCGAAATTTGATCTTAACGACGATTCCGTGGTCGTCATCATCGGCACTGGTGCAGGCGGCGGGGTGCTGGCGAATGAGTTGGCGCAAAAGGGCGTCAAGGTTGTGGCGCTGGAGGCGGGCGGGCGTTATCTGCCCGAGGATTATCTGAACGACGAATGGGCAAGCTTTGGGCAGCTGGCCTGGACAGATACCCGCACCACCAGCGGCGATTGGCGGGTGGCGAAGGATTTCTCGGGCCTGCCGACATGGATCGTCAAGGCGGTGGGCGGCACCACAACGCACTGGGCAGGAGCTTCTATCCGGTTTCAGGATCACGAATGGAAGGCGCTGACCAACTATGGCAAGGTTGAGGGCGCCAACCTGCTCGACTGGCCGATTGACGGGGCAGAGATGGCGCCTTGGTATGACAAGGCCGAGGAAAAGCTGGGCGTGACCCGCACCGGCAACCGCCCCGGCCTGCCCGGCAGCAACAACTACAAAGTGTTTGAGAAGGGCGCTTTGGCGATTGGTTACACCAAGGTTCATACCGGGCGGATGGCTATTCAATCGTCGGACGATACCGGCAACCGCGTGGCTTGCCAGCAAACCGGCTTCTGCTTTCAGGGCTGTAAATGGGGTGCGAAATGGTCTGCCGCCTACACGGATATTCCAGAGGGCGAAGCGACGGGCAACCTTGAGGTCCGCGACCGCAGCCATGTCGCCAAGATCCTGCATGATGAGGCCGGTAAGGTCACAGCGGTTGAATACTATGACAAAGACGGCAAGTTGCAGACCCAGAAGGCACGCATCATCTGTGTGGCGGGCAACACCATTGAAAGCCCACGGCTGCTGCTGAATTCGGCGTCAGACAAGTATCCGAACGGGCTGGCCAATTCCTCCGATCAGGTTGGCCGCAACTATATGCGGCACGTCACAGGCTCGGTGTACGGCGTATTCGACAAACCGGTGCGGATGTGGCGTGGCACGACGATGGCGGGCATCATGCAGGACGAGGCGCATCATGCCCCGGAACGCGGCTTTGTCGGCGGGTATGAGCTGGAAACCCTCAGCCTCGGTTTGCCGTTCATGGCGGCTTTCCTTGATCCGGGCGCTTGGGGGCGTGAGTTTACTTCGGGTCTCGACAGCTACGAAAACATGGCGGGTCTGTGGATTGTCGGCGAGGATCTGCCGCAAGAAACCAACCGCGTCACATTGTCGGTAGATGCCAAGGATCAGTTTGGCCTGCCCGCGCCGAATGTGAATTATTCCGATCACCCGAATGATATTGCCATGCGCAACCATGCCTACGAGCGCGGCGTGGCGATGTATGAGGCGGTTGGGGCCACGCGTGCCTTCCCGACGCCGCCCTATCCATCCACCCATAACCTTGGCACCAACCGGATGTCGGAAGACCCCAAGCTGGGGGTGGTCAACAAATGGGGTCAGACGCATGACATTGCCAACCTGTTCATCTCGGACGGCAGCCAGTTCACCACCGGGGCTGCGGAAAACCCGACGCTGACGATCGTGGCGCTGGCGATCCGTCAGGCCGATCACATCGCAAGTGAGATGGCGGCGGGCACGATCTGATAACAGCCTGCATGGCACCAAAACGCGCGGGGGCAACCTCGCGCGTTTTGCTTTGTCCGGCCTTTGCTGAAGCCTGATAGTCTTCGCCCTCACCGCAAGCGCAACGCCGCAGACAGGTCGCCCGAAAGCTGTTAGCCTTTCCGCGGGGGCCGCATATTTTCAGCCCACCCGCGCGCATTTCATCATCAACCCACGGAGCAGATCATGCCCTATACCGCCGCCACTGCCCTCGCCTTTGCGCAACGCCAGTCAGGGCGGTATGGGGATGGGGAATGTTGGACTTTGGTTGAGGCGTCGATTGTCGGGGCAGGGGGCAAATCCTCGATCCCGCAGACGCCAAATTTTGGCCCGAACGTGTCTTATGTCTGGGGCAGCGCGATCAATGTCACCGCGTTGCAGGCGGGCGATGTGGTGCAATATCAGAACTACGCCTGGACGCAGACCACGCGGGTGGACACCACCAGCCCGGCGGGCAGCGGTTTCACCGAGAACGACCGCACCGAAGGCCGCGGTTTGCCGCATCATTCAGGCTTGGTGATCAGAGTGATCTCCTCGGGGATGGTTGAGGTGATCGAGCAGAACATCCCGCCGCGCACCGGCCCGGTGCAGACCATTCGACTGGCGTTGACTGCGCCTGCGACGACCACAGTGAGCACGCAAAGCGGTAGCACAGTGACGGTGACGACGATCAGCCATTCGGTTTCGGGCGTGGTGCGGTGTTATCGCCCGGTTGCGGCCTAAAGCCGGTTCACCAACTGCGCCACCATGCGGCGGGTGATCGGGACAATGCCTTATCCAGTCGGGAAGGCCAACGCCCAAGCGGTCGCGCAACTGCCCATCGAGTGCAGCCCGAAATCATCGACCCTCGCTTGGGTGCGAAAGATCGACAGGCCCGAGACGAAGCAAGACAGCAGCCCCGACAAGATCAGGTCGAACAAGATCGGGGCAAACCGGGCGGGAATGATCCCAGGCATCCGGGGTTTGGGCTGGCCTCGTGCATAGCCTTGCGCTTTCTGCGCGCCAACCCCGATTCCCCCCTTGATTTCCCGCTGGGGCTGCCGTAACCCCCAGCGCAGGCCTTAGGAGTTTAGCTCAGTTGGTAGAGCATCGGTCTCCAAAACCGAGGGTCGTGGGTTCGAGTCCCCCAACTCCTGCCAAGCCTTTTCAACTACTTAGACCATGTTCCAACCGGAACGGTTTCGGGCAGTTGGGGGCTTAGTTGGGAACTTTTGTTCCGGCTTCGTGCGTCTCCCTCTTCAAAAGTGCCGATTCTGCCATGCGTGGATCACGGCTCAGATAGTGGGCGTCAAGGATAGCCGCCACGTCTTTCAGGCTATGTCCGGTGAAGGTGGCAATCTCGGCTTCGCTGCATCCGCCAAGAGCAAAGCGCGTCACGGCAGTTTCGCGAAGATCATGGAAGGTCAGCCCGGTCACTTTGGCCTTAGCCACGATCTTGCCCCATGACGTGCGGAAGCCGTCCGAAGTCCAAGACGTGCCGTTTGTCGTGGTCAAGATTGTCACGGCGGTCTTGGTCTTGGCAGCGTTGTCCAGAGCGGTCTTCAGTTCGCCCGCAACGGGAACGTGGACTCGCCGCCCGCCCTTGCTTTGCTTCAATCGAATGTGCGTGCCGTTGTAGGCCGTCCACGTCAGGCGCAACAGGTCGCCTTGCCGCTGGCCCGTCCAGACGGCCAAGAGGAAGGCCAGCCACAGATGCGGCGGGGCAACGGCCTGAAGCGCGGCTTTATCTGTAAAACAGCGTGCAAAAGTGACCAGCTGACGGGGTGGAACAGCGTCCAAAACTGACCACCCCAGTCGTGCAACAATCCCGCTTTTAGGCGGGAGCAGCTGGAGTGTTATGCGTGGA
>NZ_JAFCTX010000066.1:0-10894 GCF_049896245.1 Cypionkella sp. TWP1-2-1b2
GTCTGCGCGATGCGAACCGCATCCCGCTTGAACTCGTCGCTGTGTATCGCTGCCATATCCGGTCTCCTTGATGGCGAGTATTGCTCTCAAAAGACCGGAACGAAACCGGGACAGGTCCATATCACCCAGAACCCTTGGAGGCATTGGCATGAGCCAATCCACGAACCTTGCGCTGCCCTATCTCGGGGCAAGCCAATCGCAAAAACATGTCACGGTGAACGAGGGGCTACGGTTTCTGGACGTGTTGGTGCAGATCGCGGTCAAAAGCGCCGCCCTGTCTTCCCCGCCGGGGAACCCCGCCGACGGCCAGCGCTGGATCATTGGGCCCGCCCCCACCGGTCTCTGGGGAGGGCGCGCGACGCAGATCGCCGCCTGGCAGGACGGGGCCTGGGTGTTTTATGCCCCGAAGGATGGCTGGCTCGCCTGGAACGAGGCGACGCTCACCTCACTGGTGTTCAGCGCGGGCGCTTGGGTGTCGCTTATCGGCGCGCTGTTGGCGGCTGGCGTGAATGACACCGCTTTCATGTTGACCGACGATGCCGATCCGACCAAGAAAGCGACGTTCGAACTGGCGGGCATCAGCACCGGCACGACCCGGACTTTCACTCTGCCCAACACCACCAGCGAGTTGGCGATCCTCGCAGGCACCCAGACTTTCACCGGCAACAAGACGTTCACCGGCACCCTGACAGCATCGGGAACCGTCAGTGTCTCGGCCGCAGCCGCCACGATCGGCACGGCGACCACAACTGCCACTTATGGGCTGGGCACCGGTGCGACAACGACCGGCGTCACGAAGACCGTGAACCTCGGCACCGGCGGTGCGTCCGGATCGACCACGGTTGTGAACATCGGCCCGGTCGCAGCGGGAGCTGGCGGCACGAAGTGGTCAATACGCCGACGGTCACCTTTGCCAATGCGGTGACGCAGGTCGGCATGCCGCAGGCCAACCTCACCGCGCAGTTGCTGGGCCTCGGCGGCGCCACGGCGGACAGCTACAACCGCCTGTCGATCAACGCCCCGGCCATGCTCTTCAACAATGCTGGTGCCGGGATCGAGGCGACCGTCAACAAGGCCGCGCCTGCCAATGACGCCGCCTTCGCCTTCAAGACCGGGTTTTCTGCGCGGGCGCTGATCGGGTTGCTGGGCAGCGACAACTTCGGCTTCAAGGTTAGCGCGGACGGCTCGGCCTTCTTTGAGGCGATCACGATCGACCGCAGCAACGGTCAAGTTGAACTGCCGCAGCCCACCATCCTGCCCGGGCTTGCCGCTGCGCCTGCACCGCCACCGACCGGCAAGATCGCCGTTTATGCCCGCACCAGCGGCGACGGCCCCTTCGATCAGCAGCGTGGCGGTTTGGCGATGTGGGGTGCTGATCATCCGTCCTCGTCGCCCCCCCAGATCGCCCCCAGCTTTTTTCTGAGCACCAGAAGCGCCGCAGTTTCGGCCAAGGCGCGGTCCTTGCGCGCCAGCTCCCGCTCAAGATCTTTGACCCGTTTCCTGTCGTCCCGCGTCGCCTAGCTCATCTTGGTCGTGCTCGCGCGGTCCCAATCGTTCGCTTGCACGCAAGCCAGGCGCCATGCCTTGATTTGCGCGGGGAAAACGCCCCGCTTGCGGCAATATTCCGCCAGATCGGCCTCATTCATCGCCGCCGTCTCCAACACCGCCGCGAACTTGTCGCGCGACGTCCATCCCTCGGCGCCCCCATCAGCATCGGGCAAAAGCTGACCCTTGCCGCGCGCCTCAGCGCGCCACTTGTGCAGCGTCGCCTCCGAAATGCCCTCCTCCTGCGACAAGCGCCGAATGGATGTGTTGTTCGGAGGCAGCATCCGCTTCAGCACCACTACCTTGCGTTCCGGTGAGTATCCCAAATCATCGTCCTATCCCGCCCACCTGAGAAATAGAGTAAAAATAGAGCAGCGGACAACTTCCCAGACACAAAGGGTCTATCGCATCGTCGACAATAAACTGACCGAGCTGGTTGGCTGGGACGGCGCCCTGCTGCTGCAAGAACTGCAGGCACTGCTGGCCGAGGATTTCGACCTTGGGCTGATCGGGATCCCCGAGAATGAGCTGGATGCCCTCTTGGCCGATGCCGACGAGAGCCCTGCGATTTCCGACGATGCGGCCGATGCAATTCTCAAAGCACCTGCCAATCCGATCACCCGGTCGGGCGACATCTTCTGGGCGCTGGGCAAGCACCGCCTTTGCTGCGGTGGTGCCACTGATCCAGCTGCTGTCGCCAGGCTGATGCAAGGCGAACAGGCCACGCTGATGTTCACCTCGCCTCCCTACGCCCAGCAGTGAGATTACGGCGCGGCGAAAGACAAGGTCGGCAATTGGGATGCGCTGATGCAGGGCGTGTTCGCTGCAGCGCTGGTCACCGCGGATGCGCAGGTCCTAGTCAACCTCGGCCTCGCGCACCGCGACAGCGAGTGGCAGCCCGGCAAGCATCACCCGCGCCGATGGCAAGAGCCGGATGGATATCCTGCACTACCGGGCGGAACAGGGCTTCACCCACCCGGCCCCGGCGATCACGCCGCATGGGCTGCAACCCTCGCATCACGCCCCGATCTCGCGCGCTGTGGGCTTTGATGATTGCATCGCATGGGCGGCTCATATCGCGCAGGGTCTTGAAAGCCCGGGCGCGGCGGCGGCTGAACCCGCTGTTCGTCGGCTGGTTGATGGGCTGGCCCATCGGTCACGCGCTCTGCGCCTGCTCGGAAACGGAGTTCACCCTCTGGGAGCAGCATATGCATGGCGCGCTCTCGCTTCTGCCCACGGCCTCGGGCCCTTGGATCTGGCGACCGGTAAGTGGGCCGAACGGCCCGGCCCAGATGAGTCTTTTTGAAGGAATGCTGCCATAAGCATGCAGGGTCGGATCGGGCGCGCAGGCGGCGCTCGGGTGAAACGCGCGCTGAGCGTGCAGGCGATTCTGGAATGGGCGTTTCGGGTGGAAAAGGCGCAGCTGGAGCTGCCGGTGCTAAGGGACAACGACGGGGAAGGCTTCGGCTTTGGCATGGAATACGTGTTGATCCAGCGCGTGCGATTGGGGTGCAAGGTGGACGGCGGTGGCCATAAATCGCAGTCCTACACCCATCAGGATGCAGAAATCGTCGCCGCGCCTTTGGTAGGGATGAAAGGCCGCCGTGATCGCCTCGGGGAAGCTCTTCAGCCCGTCCACGACCGCGATCAGCACGTCCTGGACGCCCCGATTGCGCAGTTCGTGTCTGCAGTCGTGATTTCGGCATCTGCCAAAGCAGCTGTCCAAGTGTTGTTCTGGCTAAATGACCCTTGACATGTATAAAGCGGATCATCAGGCGGGGGTACAGACGGCAGAAGGCCGCCGGAAGCACAACAAGAAGGGTGACACCCTTCGCGGCTTTTAGCCCTGCCGCCTGTCCTGCCAGGACATGAACAGCATCATCCCCGCAATGGCTACTCCAAGCAAGATAAGCTGGACATGGGTGCTGACGTTGTTGAGTTGCAGGATATTCGTCAACACCGACACGATCAGCACACCCGACAACACGCCGAAAACCGTGCCGACCCCGCCTGCCAGGCGGACCCCGCCGACCACCACCATCGTGATGGCGACAAGCTCGTAGCCTATTCCCGAATTTGGGTCGCCGATCCCCAGCCGGCTTGCTGAGATGACGCCGGCGGTCGCGGCAAGCATACCGCTTATGACATAGACCGAAACCTCGATCCAGGTCACCTTGATCCCGAACAGGCGCGCCGTTTCTTCGGAGCCGCCGACGGCATAGACGTTGCGCCCGTACCGCGTGTGGTTAAGGACGACCCAAGCGCCGAGGAACACGATGCCAAGAAACAGCACACCATTGGGCACACCCAGGGCATTGCCTTGCGCGATCAACTTGAACCCTTCGGGGATACCTTCAAACAGCGGTGCGCCACCGGTCATGAAGTAGATCACCGATCGCGCGCCAATCATGGTGGCCAGCGTCGCGATAATCGGTTCCATCCGGCCCTTGGTGATCAACAGGCCATTGATCAGCCCGAACACCGCACCGAACAGGATGGCCGCGAGCACCGAAACCGGCACGCTATATCCCTGCGCCGCAAGGGTCGCGGCGGTGACGTTGCCGATACCCATCACAGAGCCGACCGAAAGGTCGATCCCGCGGGCGAGGACAACGAACAGCATCCCGACCGCAATGATGGCGGGCTCTGCGGCATACTGAAGGATATTGAAGATGTTCCGGCCCTGCAGGAACCTTTCGGACGAGACCGTCCCGATCACCAGCAGCACCAGCACGATCAGCGCTGGCGCGTAATCCGCGAGCGAGACCGTCTTCGTCACCTTGCGGCCGCGCATCAAGATTGGCGTGGCACCCTGCGTTTTGTTGCTTGTCATCTTACCTTCTCCGTTCCTCATCGGGATCGCGCCAGCGTTCTGGTCGGGGTCGGTTGCCCCGCCAGCGCGTTCATCCCGCCCCTAGTTGGTCAAAGCCTTTTCAAGAATGGTCTCTTCCGTGATATCGCCGCCGGCCAGAATGGCGCTTACCTTGCCGCTGCGGATCACGACCACGCGGTCGCACATGCCGATCAGTTCCAGCAGTTCGGACGAATACAGGATCACGGGCAGCCCGCTTTGGGCAAGTGCGTTGATCTCGCCGTAGATCTCGACCTTTGCGCCGATGTCCACGCCGCGGGTCGGCTCTTCCAGCAGCAAAGCGCTATGTGACCCGATGAGCCAGCGTCCGACCAGCGCTTTTTGCTGATTGCCGCCGCTCAGGCTCCCGACCTTGGCGGACGGGCCGTCGGCTTTGATGCGAAGCCGCCGGGAAACGTCGGCGGCGGCCTGATCGACGGCCCGCCGTCTGACCACAAACCCGAGCCACGAAAAATGGCTGCGCAGCGAACTTGCCACGACGTTGAACGCGACCGTCTTGTTCAGGAACAGCCCGTCGGCCTTTCGGTCTTCGGGCACATAGGCCAATCCCTGCTCAATGCTACGCCGGGGATTGGTGATCGTCACCGGATTTCCGTCGATTTTGATCGTGCCGCGACTTGGCTTCACGAGACCGAACAGCGCCTTCATCACCATCGTGGCGCCTGACCCCTCAAGCCCGGCGATCCCCAGAATTTCGCCGTGGCGCACGTCAAAACTTATGCCGTCAAGCGCGCCGTCCACGCTCAGGTCACGCACCTTCATGCGCACCGTGTCACCAGGCGGTGGACGCTTGGGGTAGAACTCCGGCAGATCGCGGCCCACCATCAGCTTGACGATTTCGTCCTCGGTGATTTTGTCTGTGCTCTCGGTCCGCACCAGACGGCCGTCGCGCAGCACCGAGACGCGGTCGGCGATCTGGAAAATCTCGCGCATCCGGTGCGAAACATAGATGATGCTGATGCCGCGGTTCTTGAGCACCCCGATCATCGCGAAAAGCGCGTCGATCTCGCCCTGGTTCAGGTTCGCGGTCGGCTCGTCCATGATGATCACGGAGGCGCCGCTTTGGTGCACGGCCCGGATAATCTCGACCATCTTGCGCGACGAGGGGGTCAGATGTCGCATCTTCATCTTCGCGTCGATCTTGAGCCCGACCGCGTCGAACTCGGCCTGCGCGCCGCCGAACAGTGCCTTCCAGTCGATCAACAAGCCGTATTTCATGGGCTCGTTGCCCGCGTAGAAATTCTCGGCCACGGTCAGATCGGGGATTTCTTGGATTTCCTGGAACAGCGTCGCGACGCCGCCGACCTGTGCATCGTGCGGGCTGACGAAGGCAACCAGTTCGCCGTTCAGGCGGATGGTGCCCTCGTCGGCGCGGTAGACGCCCGAAATGATCTTGATCAGCGTCGACTTGCCCGCCCCGTTTTCGCCCATCAGGGCATGGACCTCGCCCTTGCGGACCTGAAGGTCGAGGTCGGAGATGACCCTGTTAGAACCAAAGCTCTTGGAAAGGCCATTGATTTCCAGCGTATGAACTGCCTGTGTCATCTTCTTTCATTCCTGCCAGACAGAACTACAACAACCACAATGATGATCGCCAAAAGGAACCGCTGGAACCAGATGCCCATCCCCAAAAGGATCAGCAGGTTCAGCATGACGGCGCTGATCATGGCGCCAAGGAAGGCACCGATTACCGTACCCTTGCCCCCCACCAGGCTGCCGCCGCCCAGCACGACCGCGGCGACCGCCATGATCACCACCTCGACCGGCGTTCCGCCCGTTGCGGCGGTGGCCGGCTGGAACGTGCCCACCCGGGCAAAGGTCAGAAATCCAGCGAGGGCTGCCAGCAGTCCGCTGATCGCATAGACCGAACACTCGATCCAGTTGACATTGACCCCGACAATCCGAGCGGCGTTCTCATTGGCGCCCGTTGCGTAGACGTTCTTGCCGTAGGTCGAAAAGCTCATCAGCCACCAGAATATCGCCACGACCAGGAACATCGCCAGTGCCGGGATCGGCACGCCCGCAACCGCGCCGCCGCCGATCGCCTTGAACAGTGGGTCGATGCCTCGCGGGGCTACCGCATTGCCCTGGGTGTAGGTCATGACGATGCCGGTCATGATACCGCCAGTTGCCAGCGTGGCGATGAAGGGTTGCATCCGGCCAAACACGATGAGCAACCCGTTGATCACGCCCAGCCCCGCGCCAAGAACCAGCGCCGCGATGAACGCGACCCAGGCCGAGACGCCAGCGCCTAGCAGCAGAACCGTGCAGAGCCCGACCAGCTGCATGATGGCACCGATGGACAGATCAATGCCGCCGATGATCAGCACCAGCGCCATGCCGACCGCCACAATCGCGAGGTACGATCCCTGTCGGCTGAGATTGAACAGGTTGTCAGCTGTCAGAAAAAATTCTGTGAACAGCGGCGCCAGCACAAAGGCGGCGGTCATCAGCAGCACGAGTATGCACTCTGACCGGTGCTCGCGAAACCAGCCGAACGACGATTTGCGCGTATTGGTTGTCTGCATCGGTGTTCTCCATCCTACGCCATGCATGGGTTAGCCGTGTAGGGTCTTGGTTGTAAGGGTCGGCGCAGATAAACGCGTCAGGACGCAAAGATAGCCAGATAGGACCCGGCGGGCAAAGCCTGCGCCGCAGGACCCGGGTGCCGAAAGGGTGGCTCCCGGGCCATGTGGCCCGGAAACCGGTTGCGGGGATCAGGCAGGCTTGTAGCCGCGCGCGGACTGTTCCGCGATCCCGTAGATTTCGCGCGCCTGCTGTTGGGTGGCCAGCGGACGACCGACTTCGCGGGCAATCGCCTGAACTTCCTGCAACAGCTCAAGGTTCGTGGGGTTGCGCGCCGGATCGTAGAACAGCTCGAGCCCGGTTTTGACATGGCCGCCCAGTTCGATCGTGCGTTTAATGATATCGCGGGTGTCGCGGTCGCCTTCGCCCCAGATCGAGATGCACCAGTTCGGCGTCTTTCCGGTCTGGTTCAGCTGCTCCATCATGTCGAGATAGTAGTAGAGGCTCTCGCGCGTCGGCTCCATGCCGGAGGTGCCGATCGGCTTTGTCGAAGTCAAAGCGTAGGGCCCGATCAGGTAGAAGTCGACGAACGAGCCCGCAGTGGACATGCCGCGGTTGATGTAGTGCATGGCGAGACGCAGCTGGCCGGGCTCGTAGACGCCCCAAATGATGCTCATCTTGTTGGCCAGCGCCTGATCGAGCTGGCCGGCCACCTGCTTGTAGTTCCAGCCGTATTCCCGGCCCTCGATGTGGCCCTTCTCGTTCACGTCGAACGCGAACAGGTTGATGCCCGTATCAATGCAGGAGATGTTGACGTTATGGCTCTTGTGCAGGAAACCGCTGTGCTCGGTGCCGAACTCGTACTCGTCCAGCAACTCGCGGTTGCAGGTGGTCGGATACCACGTCAGGTCGGGTCGCTGGCGCAGCACTTCGTCGTAAACGGGATGGTAGTCCTTGGCGGCCTCCTCCCCGTGCAGGTTGAAGTTGGTGTTGTGCGTGTGGATCGCACAAGAGCCTGCATCCCAGCACCGAAGCGCGTCCTCGACGACTTCGTCGTAAGTGCGCGGCGTGTTGGGGTTCATCGCCTTGGTCCGCTCGCCGTTGAGGTGTGACTCCACGATCAACGGGGTGTCCCACGCGGGCTTGCGGTTTGCGAATTTGTCGAGTGACGTCGCCATGATTTCAGTTCCTCCTCAAGATTGCCGAAGTTATTTGCTGCGCTGCGCCACCCATTTGACCGGTCCACCTCTTGCCGCTGGATTGTGCTGACCCGGGGCCGGGTCAACGCGTGCCCGGTAGGTGTCAGCATATCCTTGGTGCGGCCCAAGAAGTTCCAGTCAGCCCGTACCGATATGAAGCGCGGGCGTCAACGATAAGGCGGTCGCCGTCCTTGCCAAAGCCATCAAGGCACAAGACGAGGTGTCGGCGCGGCCGGGCGCCCTCGTCGAGGGCGCCCGGCTTCTGCCCGCACAACCGTACTGCGGATACCCGCAGTACGGTCGCCGCAAGGCTAGGTCGTGGTCAGGTTATTTCTTGATCCGGTCCAGAAATGCCTGGGCGTTGTCCTGGGTGATCAGCTTCTCGTGGTAAAAGATATTCTTGTCGATCTTTGCGCCCTCGACAACCGCCAGAGCCGCTGCGACGACACGGTCCATGTCCGAGTCCCAATACACGCTGGCCTTGGCTGCAGAACCTTTCAGGATCTCCTCGACCAAGTCTTTCTGACCGTCCACGCTGACCATGACAACGCCGTCTTCACGACCGGCATTGCGCAGCGCGGCCAAAACGCCCATCCCCATTTCGTCGTTCATCGCATATATGCCGTCGATTTTCGGATTGGCTTGAAGCAGGTCAACCGTCGCCGTCATTGCCGGCATGCGGATCCACGCACCCGATTGCTGGCCTACGATATGGATGTCGGGATACTTGTTGATCGCCTCCATGAACCCGCCAAGGCGGAAATCGTAGTTGGAGGATTCGGCCACGCCAGCGATGACGAGGATGTCGCCTTTGCCGCCCAGCTTGTCAGCCATGTATTGCCCAAGAAGCTTGCCATTTTCCCAATCATCAGGGCTCATGAACGACGTGTATGGGATGTTCGCGCTGTCATCCGGGATGCCGGAATTGTTCATCAGCAGCGGAATGCCCGCAGCGATGACGGCTTCGTAACCGGGATAAACCGCGGTGCCCGACAGGCTGCTGATAACCATGGCGTCCGGCTTGCGCTGGATCAGGCTTTCGATGTTGGCAAGCTCGACACCAACTTCGCCCGTGCCTTCGGTGACATAGCAGGTCACGTTCGAGAATTTGGCGCAGTTGGATTTGAACGTCTCGACCATGTTGATGCGGACCGGGTGATTCATCACCACCTGCGAGAACGCCAGCGTCATCGGCTTGCCCGAGCCATAGACTCCCTTTGCGACCCCATCGTTGAACTTGGCCATGATCGCATCGAGGTTCATGTACTTTGGGTCGCTCAGTACGTCGGCCGGAGTCGGATCGTACGCTTTTTTGAAACTCAGGCCATCCGAAAGGGCGGCAGTACCAAATACGCTCATCCCGATAAGAGCTGCCAGCGGCAGCATTGCTAGCTTATTCATCAACACTTTCTCCTCCCATGTGCCGAGACCACCTGCCCCGACCTCCATCAGACACGCTTACTTAATCTTGCACATATGTCAAGAATTTACTTCAGATGTAATTCAGTCGAAGGGATCCTTGATCGACTCCAATACGCGTCCCGCCTGCCGATGAACCTGACAGAATGCGGAGCCTGCCCCGTTCGTTGTGCAGGTATATTTCGACGTAACATACTGTTAGTTAGCAATATATATCGTTTGTCCACCACTTGCCCGAGAGGACGGGACCTCAGACGAAAAGACTGCGCGCAGGGCATGAATGTCCTCGATGCACAAGCAAGCATGCCGGGATCATCTGATCTATTGCGTCTAACTATTAAATTATGTTCACTTAAACGCGGTCATGAAGACGGCAAGAGATGCTTCTGTTTGATTCCACTAGGGGCTTTGGACGTTCAGGATTCCCAAATCACCTGACTTCTGATTCAAGGTTGCCAACAGAGGAGAGCAACCTTGACGCGAAGAGTTTTGAACGATGTCCAGTGGGCCACAATCGAGGCGTATTGCCTTGGGAAGCCATCCGATGCGGGGCAAACCAGGCGCGATCCCCGGCTATTTGTGGAGGCGGTCTTATGGATTGTGCGCACCGAGGCGCAGTGGCGTGAGTTGCCCGATGAGTTTGGCAAGTGGAATTCTGTCTTCAAACGGTTCCGCAGATGGGTCAATGCGGATGTGTTCTATAACATGTTGAAAGTGTTAGCCGCAGACGCCGACCTCGCATACGCCATGGTTGACGGCACCATCGTCAAAGTCCATCGCTCGGGTCAGGGCGCAAAAGGGGGACTCATTGCCAGGCCATTGGCCGCTCTCGCGGCGGCATAACGACGAAAATACTGGCTCTTACGGACGCACTCGGAAACCTCGTCGATTTTCGCCTGATGCCGGGACATGCCCACGATTTACACGAAACCGCCACGCTGATTAGCACCCTATCTGCCGGGCACCTGCTGGCAGACCGCGCCTTTGATGCGAATTGGCTGCGCACGGACCTGATAGAACGCGACATTATTCCGGTCATACCACCAAAATCGAACCGGAAGTTCCCAGCGGGGTTCGACAAGGAAACCTACAAATGGCGACATCTGATCGAAAACTACTTCGGCAAACTGAAAGAAAACAGAGGGATAGCGATGCGCTCCTGCAAGACGGACCAGAGCTTCAAAGCCTTCATCGCAATCGCGGCAACCCTTACCTGTTCCATCCCGGATGATCACATAGACCCTCGGCGCTCTGCGTTTTTCATGGCAAGATCGATCCTGAGGGACATTCGAAGCGGGGTTCGGGCATGTTGATCCATCTTCACAAGCAGGCG
>NZ_JAFCTX010000067.1:0-10597 GCF_049896245.1 Cypionkella sp. TWP1-2-1b2
AGGGCGGCGATCCTGAACCGATTTACGGCACTTGGAACGCCGCAAACTCAACGTGTGGGATGACTCTGTCCAGCGGAAGGGAAAACTCGACCTCAGGCTGATTTGTGCAACAGAGCCCGGTGGCCGTCCCGTGCTGAGTCATCGTCTTGCGCAAATACATCTCATAGCCATTGTCCGTCGGATTGGCCGCTTCCTTGGCATATGCAGCCCAGTCCGATTTGCTGTCTTTTGCGGCGCGAAACTTCTCAATCGGCAGATAATCTCCGCCGCCAGCCATCAGCGTCACCCGCGCATTGCATTGCGGCCCTTTGTAGTCATTGTTTGTCGTTGTACCCACGGCCTCCATGCTCGATGCCTGACAAATGTCGATCACCAACTTGCGCTCCGAACGCTCCCAAACCCAATCGACGATCTGGATATGCATGCCATTTGTCAGCATCAACACAGACCCCACATCAACCTGTGCAAGCTTGCCCACCGGCTTGAACCTGGCGGCATAATCCAAAGGCCTGCGCCCAACATAGCCCGCCTCAATCCCCGCCGTGGCCAGATAGGTGCCGACAAACCCAATGCAATCCATCCCCAACACCGAGGCATCCAGCATCGCCTGCAAGTAATCAGTCTGTTTGAAAAACGGTGCCAGTGTCGCATTCTTCGCCAAAGGTGCCGCCAAGCGGTCCACCATGCTCAACACGGTGACGAAATCTTCAGGCATGCCTTGCCCGGTGAACACCCGTCCCACGCCCGCCCCCGCCAAAGTGCTGCGATCCGCCGCCGTCCCCGCCGCAGCCAAAGCCTGCCGCAGCACCGAGGCCAAATTCGCCCCGCCAAACAAGGTATTGGCCGAAACATAGCGGGTGATTGACACCTCTCCGGCGGGATAGCCCGTGTAGCCCGGCACCACCAAAGAGCGCAGCCGTTCGACAAAATGAAACGGATAAAGCTGTGCCTGCAAGCCCATGACTGTCTCCAAAATTGGTTGGCTGTCTTAAATGCCAGCAGACTAACACAGCCCTGTGGATTCCTCCAAATGCTCCCAGCGTCGGGCGCAATTTCGCTCCGAGCAAACAAACCCGCTAAAACTTATCTAAAATTGTCATCCTCTCTGCTCAAATATCCCACGGGGTCCGGGGTGTGAAACCCCGGCGGCTGGCCAAGAAAACCTCACTGAATAACCGGCAACACCGCCGCCGCAGGCTCCGGCCCCTGCCCCACCACCAGCGCCTCTGCCTTGATGATCCGCGCAATCTGCGCGCAATCCTCCACCGAGAACGTCAGCGGCACCCGCATATCCACCAGCCCTGCCAGTATCCGATCCGTCTGCGGCAAACTCTGCACCTCGGCATAGCCCCAATGCTGATAGCGCGAGGTAAACGCCACCGGATCGGCCGCGCCAAACCATTTCAACTCAACCCCGCGCGCCAGCACCCGCCCCAACAACGCCCCCACCCGCGCCGCCGACCAATCCGGCAGCAGGAACTGAAACGACGAGCCCACATAAGTCTCCGCAGCCGGACGCTCGACCAGCCGTACCCCCGGCACCCCGCGCAACCCCGCCTCCAACGCGCGGTAGCGCTCGCCCCAGCGCTCCACCCGATCCGCAAGCAACCCCAACTGCGGCCGCAAAATCGCCGCCCGCAGATTGTCCATCCGGCCCGAGACGTTCGGCACCTCCATCCGCACCGCCTCAAACGCCGCCGCCGAAGGTGCCGCCCGGTGCCGCCCATACAGCATATACGACCCCGACAGCAGCACCGCGCGCGCCATCACCGCCTCATCGTCCGAGATCAGAAAGCCGCCCTCGCCCGCGTTGATATGCTTATAGGTCTGCATCGAATAGCAACCAATCAGCCCCGAGCGCCCCGAAGCCACGCCCTTCCAGGCCGCCCCCATCGTATGCGCGCAATCCTCGATGATCAGCACGCCCAACCCCGCGCACAAACCCCCCAACGCCTCCATGTCGCACAGATGCCCGCGCATATGCGACAGCATCAGCACCTTAGCCCCGGTAGCGCGCGCCTTCGCCTCAAGGTCCGCGAAATCCAGCACCAGCTGATCCGTCACCTCAACAAACACCGGGCGCGCACCGACAGACGCAATCGCCCCCGGCACAGGTGCCAAGGTGAACGCATTGGTCAACACAGGCTCCCCCGCCAGCACCCCCACCGCCCGCAACGCACAGCCCAACGCATAGCCACCCGAGGCCACCGCAAGGCAATACTTCGCCCCCATCAGGCCGGCGAATTCCTCCTCCAGCAAAGCCGCCTCGGCGATCTCGCCCGGCGCGGTGTTGTACCGATGCAACCGCCCATGCCGCAGCACCGCCAAAGCCGCCTCAATCCCCGCCTCAGGAATAGCTTCCTGCTGAGTGAAACTGCCCTCAAATCGTTCTTCAATCACAAGCGTTTCTCCTCAACCGGCACGATCAGCACGAACATCACCAAGGTCAAAGCCATCCCCGCACCTGCCACGAAAAACGCCACGTCCGGCGATTGCCACCCACCTGGAGCCATAAAATACCCGAAAATCTGGCTGAAAAACACCGTCCCTGCCAGCATCGCTACATTCATGATCGCCGAGATTCCGCCCTGCAACTCGCCCTGCGCATCATCCGGCACCCGGTGCGTCATCATCGCCGTCAGCATCGGATGAATAAACCCCTCCGGCCCATGCACGATCATCAGCAATACCACCACCGTCAACGACCCGGCCAAACCATAGCCTGCGGCCACAATCACCGCCGACACCAGCCCGACCAGTGCCAGATTGCGCTCACCTAACAGCTTCACCCCCGGCCCGGTCAACCCGCCCTGAAACCCCGCCATCACCACACCAAACACCGCCAAAGTCAGCCCGACCATCGAGGACGACCAGCCAAATTTCGCCATCCCCCAATAGGGCCAGATCGCCGGATAGACGCTGGTGAAAAAGAAAAACGCAAACATCACCGCACACATCGGGATCACGCCCTGATAGCTGCGAAATACCTTGAATGCGCCCAATGGGTTCGAGCGCGCCAAACTAAAAGCCCGACGGTTCTGCACCGCCAAAGTCTCGGGCAGCACGAACCAGCCATAAATCAGGTTCAACCCCGAAATCCCTGCCGCCACAAAGAACGGCACCCTTGGGCCAAACTCGCCCAAGATCCCGCCCAAAGCCGGCCCCAGCACAAAGCCCAAGCCAAACGCCCCACCCATCATGCCAAAATACTTCGCGCGCTCCGCTGGGGCCGTGATATCGGTGATAAACGCATTGGCAATCACCCAGCTTGAACCACAAAGCCCCGCAATCGCGCGCCCGACAAATAGCCAAACCAGCGTCGGCGCAAAGCCCTGCAACAGATTGTCCACCCCAAGCCCCGCAATCGCCAGCAGCAACAGCGGGCGGCGACCAAAGCGATCCGACAGATTGCCCATCAGCGGGCTGAACGCGAACTGCGCCATCGAGAACGCGAAAAAGATCCAGCCGCCAATCAGCGAAGCCTCGGACAGACTGACCTGCCCGACCTGCTCGATCAGCGCAGGCAATACCGGGATGATCAGGCCAAAGCCGATCATGTCCAACAGAACACACAGCAGCACAAAAATAATCGCGTGGCGGGACGGCACTTTGGTCATGGCCGCAACCTAGGCCGCAAGCCCGTTCCTGTCAAACTGGCTTGAAAAGCGCGCGCAACCACAAGATATTGTGTAAAGACAGCGCATTGCCACAAGTCATTCCCCGCTGGGAAGAAACTCATGCGCCAAACACAGCGCGTTTCTATTCTAACAGCCGCCCCACCAACTGCGGCAAATCCTCAAACCGATGCAGCAGCGCCTCTGGCTCCAGCCGCGCCACCCCCGCCCCCTCTGGCCCAAACGTCACCAGCGCCACCGGCACCCCCGCCGCCAACCCGGTCAGCCGATCGGTCTCGGTATCGCCAATCAACATCGAACGCCCCACAACGCCGCCAACCCGCCGCACCACCTCCACATAAGGCGCAGGATCAGGCTTGCGCACTGGCAACGTATCCGCCCCCACCAGCGCCCCAAACAAATGGCTCACCCCCAGCCGCTTCACCAATTCCACCGCCAGCCCCTCCGGCTTGTTGGTGCAGATCGCCGTCCGATACCCGGCGCGCAACAAAGCCTCCACCGCGTCAACCGCGCCGGGATACATCCGCGTATGGACATCAAGGGCATCGGCATAAGCTGCCAGCAGCACCGGATACTGCACCGAAATATCCGCCTCGGTAAATCCCACCCCCAACCGATCAAACCCCGCCCGCAGCATCGCCCGCCCACCATGAAACGCCGTCAGTACGTCACGCTGATCCAACACCACTCCATGCCCCAACTGCACGAAACAGGCATTGGCGGCGGCCAGCAAATCCGCACTGGTATCCGCCAACGTGCCATCCAGATCAAAGACCACAGTTTTCATTATGTAACCTTGCGTGAAGAACCACCCCTTGCGGCCCCGCCGATCCGGGGTAAAACGGGCGGCAACGAAAAGAAAGAGGCGACATGGCAGTTTCATTCATTGTTTTAGCCGCAGGCGTGGGAAGCCGGATGAACTCCGACACCCCCAAAGTGCTGCACCACATCGCCGCCGCCCCGCTGCTGCACCACGCTTTGACCGCCGCCCGCGCGCTTGAGCCCGCGCGCATCGTTGTCGTCACCGGCCATGAGTCCGCGCAAGTTGCCAAATCCGCCGAAGACTTCGACCCTGCCGTCGAATGTGTCCTGCAAGACCCGCAACTCGGCACCGCGCATGCCGTCTCGATGGCCGCCCCGCTGTTGGCCGACGCCAGCGGCGAAGCCATCGTGCTCTACGGCGACACCCCCTTCATCCGCCCCGAAACTTTGGAAGCCATGCTGCACGCCCGCGCCCGCCATTCGGTTGTCGTGCTGGGCTTTGAAGCCAAAGATCCCGGCCGCTACGGTCGCTTGGTCGCCTCTGGTGAAAACCTGGAAAAAATCGTCGAATACAAAGATGCGTCAGATGACGAGCGCAACATAACCCTCTGCAATTCCGGCGTCATTTGTGCTTCGGCGAAAACCATGTTCCAGTTGATCGCCCGCATCGGCAACACCAACGCCGCCGCCGAATACTACCTGACCGACATCGTGGAAATCGCCCGCGCGCAAGGCCTCTCCGCTGGCGTCGTCATCTGCGACGAAGCCGAAACCCTGGGTGTGAACACCCGTCAGCAACTGGCCGAGGCCGAAGCCGCCTTCCAATCCCGCGCCCGCTCTGAAGCGCTGGAAAACGGCGTCACCCTCACTGCCCCCGAAACCGTGTTCTTCGCGCTCGACACCCACATTGGCCGCGACGCCATCATCGGCCCGAACGTGATCTTCGGCACCGCAGTCACCATCGAATCCGGGGCCGAGGTCAAAGCCTTCTGTCACCTTGAAGGCTGCCATATCTCGCGCGGCGCGGTCGTAGGCCCATTTGCAAGGCTCAGACCCGGCGCAGAACTCGCCGAAGATGTCCATGTCGGCAACTTTGTTGAGATCAAAAACGCCATCCTCGACGAAGGCGTCAAAGTCGGCCATCTGACCTATATCGGTGACGCCGACATTGGCGAATTCACCAATATTGGCGCGGGAACCGTCACCTGCAACTACGACGGCGTGATGAAACACCGCACCCGCATCGGCAAACGCGCCTTCATCGGTTCCGACACCATGCTGGTCGCGCCGGTCACCATCGGCAATGACGCCCTGACCGCCTCTGGTTCTGTGATCACCGAAAACGTCCCCGATGAGGCGCTTGCCGTAGGCCGCGCCAAACAAGTCAACAAACCCGGCCTCGCCACCAAGCTGATGGCCCGCCTCAAGGCGAGCAAGGCCGCGAAAGGAAAGTCGTAAATGTGTGGCATCGTTGGCGTTCTCGGCAACCATGAAGTCGCCCCGCTGCTGGTCGAATCCCTCAAACGCCTTGAATATCGCGGCTACGATTCCGCAGGCATCGCCACCGTCAACAAAGGCAAACTCGACCGCCGCCGCGCTGTCGGCAAGCTGGTGAACCTGTCCGACCTTCTGGTCCACGACCCCCTCGCAGGTAAAGCCGGCATCGGCCACACCCGCTGGGCCACCCATGGGGCCGCCACCACCATCAACGCCCATCCCCACCGCTCTGGCCCCGTCGCGGTTGTGCACAACGGCATCATTGAGAACTTCCGCGATCTGCGCACCGAACTGGCCGAAGCGGGCCTGACCCCGGAATCCGAAACCGATACCGAAACCGTTGCTCAACTCGCACATCTTTATATCACGCGCGGTGCATCCCCGATTGAAGCCGCCCGCCAGACCCTGAAACGCCTGCACGGGGCGTTTGCGCTTTGCTTCCTGTTTGACGGCGAAGAAGACCTGATCATCGCCGCCCGCAAAGGCTCACCCCTCGCCATCGGCCATGGTGATGGTGAGATGTTTGTCGGCTCTGATGCCATCGCTTTGGCCCCAATGACCGACCGCATCACCTATCTCGAAGAAGGCGACTGGGCCGTGATCACCCGCGCCGGGGCCACAATCTACGACGACCAAGACCGCCTCGCCAATCGCGCCGAAGCCCGCATCCAAGTCGATGCCACCCGCATCGAAAAAGCTGGCTACAAGCACTTCATGGCGAAAGAAATCGCCGAGCAACCCGTGGTGATCGCCGATGCCCTGAAGCGCTACGTGCAAAACGGCAGCCTACAACTGCCGCCCGAGGTCGATTTCACCAAGGTAGACCGCCTCACCATGGTCGCCTGCGGCACCGCCAGCTACGCCTGCCATGTCGCCAAATACTGGTTCGAGCAAATCGCGGGCCTGCCGGTTGAGATCGACATCGCCTCCGAATTCCGCTACCGAGAACCACCGCTCTCACCCAATCAATGGGCGCTGTTCGTCAGCCAATCCGGTGAGACCGCCGACACCCTCGCAGCCCTCCGCTACACCCGCGATAAAGTCGCGAAAATCGTCGCCGTGGTCAACGTCCCCACCTCGTCGATCGCCCGCGAAGCCGATCTGGCCCTGCCAATCATGGCGGGGATCGAGGTTGGCGTCGCCTCCACCAAAGCCTTCACCTGCCAGCTCACAACCCTCGCGCTGCTGGCCCTGAAAGCCGCCGTTGACCGCGGCCGCCTGACGCCGCAAACCCTGTCGCAACACCTGAATGATCTCGCCGCTCTGCCCGGCCTGATGAATCACGCCCTTGCCCTATCGACCACCATCGCCGCCATCGCAGAGGAGTTGTCCGAAGCCCAAGACGTGCTGTTCCTGGGCCGGGGTGCGATGTTCCCCCTCGCCCTTGAAGGCGCACTGAAGCTGAAAGAAATCAGCTATATCCACGCCGAAGGTTATGCATCGGGCGAGTTGAAACACGGCCCCATCGCGCTGATCTCGCCACAAGTCCCGGTGATCGTGCTCGCCCCCCGCGATCATCTGTTCGAGAAAACCGTCTCGAACATGCAGGAAGTCATGGCCCGCCACGGCAAAGTCCTGCTGATCTCCGACGCGCAAGGCATCACCGAGGCTGGCATGGACTGCTGGAAAACCATCACCATGCCGCCCGTCTCCAACGCCTTCGCGCCGATCCTCTACGCGATCCCGGCGCAACTTCTGGCCTACTACACCGCCATCGCCAAAGGCACCGATGTCGACCAACCCCGCAACCTCGCAAAATCGGTAACTGTCGAATGATCGCGCAAGCTCTCGCCCAACTCAACGCCCTCGCCGATCAGCAAAAAGCCATCGAAGCACTGGCCTATCACAAAACCGACCGCCCCTATCTCGGCCTGAAAGTGCCGCAGATCGAAAAACTCACCAGCCTCTGGCGCGCCGAGTGCAGTTTTGAAGACCGCATCCAACTGGCAAGCGATCTGTGGGAAACCAACATCCACGAGGCCCGAATCGCTGCCGCCAAACTGCTGACCCAAGCCCGCATCAAACCCGATGATACCGCGGCTTGGGATCTGATCTGCCAATGGCTGCCTCAATTCGACTCTTGGGCAATCGCCGATCACATCTGTATCGCAGCCCAAAAGCGCATCACCGCCGACCCCGCCCGCATCGACACGGTTGAGACTTGGACCACCTCCGAGAACATGTGGACCCGCCGCGCCGCCTTGGTGGCCACCCTGCCGTTCACCAAGCAAAACTTCCCCAAACCGTTCGAACTCGACATCCGCGACCGCGTGCTCGGCTGGGCATCGGTATACATCGACGACAAGGATTGGTTCATCCAGAAAGCCGTCGCATGGTGGCTGCGCGATCTGTCGAAACATGACCCCGCCCGCACCGCCGCGTTCCTCGACCAGCACGGCGAACGGATGAAAAGCTTCGCCCGCAAAGAAGCCGCACAATATCTGGGCTGAACCGATCCAACCAAACCGATTTCCGAACCCGGAAATCGTTCACGATTTACGCGGCGTAAATCGGCTTCATTCTGCGTAGATCGTGACCTCAGGCAAATCGGTCGGCCCCAGCCCCAACTCCCGGAACGCCGCCAGCGACAGCGAAGCCGACCCCGTCCCCGGCAACAAATCCACCGCCACCGAAGCGCCGCTTTGCGTCACCACCCGGCCCTTGCCCTTGGCCACCACCAGCGGGGATTTCACCCACAACCCCTGCTCCGCCGGGCTGCCCAAAGCCACCACGGCAGACCCCAAAGCCCGCTCGCCGCCCGCAGGCTTGGCCGCAACCGCTGCCGCCCGCTCCGCCGCCGTGGTCTGATCCAGCGTAGACGCCGAGGCCCCTGCGCCAATCACCGGACGCGCCATCGGTGCCACCGCAGCCTCCGGCACTGCCGCCGCCGGTTGTTTCATCAAGGCGCAGCCCGAAAGCCCCAGCGCCACACTCATCAGGATCAAAGCTTTTTGCATCATGCCCTCACGATACCCTGCCGCACCCCGCCCCGCAACCGTCGCATTCCACCTTGCCGCCCAACCCCCGCGCGCCTACTTTAACACCATGTCCGAATTGCCCCTCATCGACCCCTTCGCCCGCGCAATCTCTTATCTGCGCGTCTCGGTCACCGACCGCTGCGATTTTCGCTGCGCCTATTGCATGACCGAACACATGACCTTCCTGCCGAAAGCCGAATTGCTGACGCTGGAGGAACTCGACCGCCTCTGCTCCAACTTCATCGCCCTCGGCGTCGAGAAGCTGCGTATCACCGGCGGCGAACCCTTGGTGCGCAAAGGCATCATGACGTTTTTCGACTCGATGTCGCGCCACCTGCAATCCGGCGCACTGCAAGAACTCACCCTCACCACCAACGGCAGCCAGTTGCGCAAATACGCCAAAGACCTCGCCGCCTGTGGAGTGAAACGCATCAACGTCTCGCTCGACACTCTCGACGATAAAAAATTCGCCGAGATCACCCGCTGGGGCCGCCTTGGGCAAGTGCTGGATGGCATCGAGGCCGCGAAAGAAGCAGGCCTGCAAGTCAAGATCAACGCCGTGGCGCTGAAAGGCTTCAACGAGGATGAACTTTTCACCCTAACCGCTTGGTGCGCCGCTGCAAATCACGATCTGACCTTCATCGAAGTCATGCCGATGGGCGACATGGGCGAAGCCCAACGCATCGACCAATACTGGCCTTTGAAAGACCTGCGCGCCCGCCTCGCCACCCGCTACAGCCTCGAAGACCTCCCCGACCGCACCGGCGGCCCCGCCCGCTACGTCCGCTTGGCCGAGACAGGTCAACGCGTAGGCTTCATCACCCCACTGACCCATAACTTCTGCGAAAGCTGCAACCGCGTCCGCCTCACCTGCACCGGAGAACTCTACATGTGCCTCGGCCAAGAAGACATGGCCGACCTCCGCGCCCCCCTGCGCGCCAGCCCCGACAACGCAGCCCTGCGCCAAGCCATCCGCCGCGCCATCGCCCGCAAGCCAAAGGGCCATGATTTCGACTACACAAGGCAGGTTGTGAAGGGTCAGATGACCCGGCATATGAGCCATACGGGAGGATAGAGCGGGCGCAATCGCAGGCTTATTTCCAGCTTTCGTCTCCAACTCCAAAATCGCGTCTCATACTTTTATGACGCAGGATATTACGTCCGTCCTCAAGCGTGATCCGTATACCGCCAGCTAATCCCGCCCATGAACCCGCGTAGATATCAACGCTTTGAACCCTGCTGCCGAATTGATGATCAATGCGATCCGCTCCTAGGCTCTTTTCATACTCAATCTTCTGACGCTGGCCGCTCTCGAATATCGCTGTGCCAAGTTGTTCGGCGCGAGCTATATCTTGAACTTGCTTCTCTGCATGGGATGCGACGACCAAGTCAGTCAAACCTTGCAGATATTCTTTCTGATTCAATATCAGAAATTTTTCGGCCAAAATGGCATCGAGGGCTGGGTCCAGTTCTGAAACTCTGGCCGAAGCGGCTCTCACCTCGGCATCAACTTCCTTCAGCACTGCCCATTTGCGCATATCAATGCTCTGCTCGGGTTTGGGGTTTCCCTTAGCGAGCACTGCTGCAACGCCAGTATCGCTTTTTGGTGGCTCTGTTGCACAAATCAGCCTGAGGTCGAGTTTTCCCTTCCGCTGGACAGAGTCATCCCACACGTTGAGTTTGCGGCGTTCCAAGTGCCGTAAATCGGTTCAGGATCGCCGCCCT